>DATGDQ010000087.1:0-29048 GCA_035310785.1 Gemmatimonadaceae bacterium
CGGGTCTGCGCACCGAGCGTCGCCAGATCGAATCCCTGCGGATACCAGTTGGACTTGCACAGATCGAAGATGTGGCAGCGCACGCGCGCGTTTCCATCGAGCTTCTTGTACCCGCGCTTGCTGTCGAGCATCACGAAGAACTGGAAGTGCTTGAGAAAGCGCAGCGTGGACGTCGCCGACCCCTCGAAGTTCGGCAGCGTGCGACCCGCGAACAGCACGGGAGCGGATCCGCAGTCGACATTGCCACCGCTGCCGTCGTCGCACGTGACGTCGGTGATGCTGCCATCGGGGTTCAGCGTGGAGCCGGTCACCTTCTTCACCCACCACGAGCCCACCGGATATCCAACGACGTGACGGACGTTTGTCGACGCCTGGAGGAAGTCGGCGCCGTTCAGATTCGTCACCTTGTTCTCGGCCGTGGAGAGGTTCAGGCCGAGTGTCCACTCGGTGCTCTTCGTCTGATACGGCGTGCCGTGCAGCGCGAGCTCGAAGCCGTGCTTCGTGAGCGCGCCCGCATTGACGAATCGGGTACCCGGATAGCCTTCGGACGGAGCGACCTGTTCCTGCAGGATCGCATCCTTCGTCCCGCCGAAGTAGTACGTGAACTCCGCGCCGGCGCGATCGTGGAACATCCCGACATCGAAGCCAAGCTCCGTTTCATAGCCGCGCTCCGGACCGAGATTCGGATTGCCGACGTTGAACGGAGTGACCGAGGCGCCGAATGGTCCGGGCACCGACGTGAAGGTCGCGTTGGACGAATAGGGCAGCGGCGCCTGGCCCGACTCGCCGTACGCAGCGCGCAGCTTGAGCGTGGTGACGCTCGGGAGATGGAAGAACGGCTCCTCGCTGAGCACCCACGCACCACTGACCTTCGGGTAGTACACGTTGCGGAACTTGCTGCCGAAGGCGCTGTTGTTGTCGAGTCGCACGCCGCCGGTGATGAACAGACGGTCGCGCCATGCCAGCTCTTCCTGTGCGAACACACCGACCGTGTTGTCGAGCGTGTCGGTTTCCTGCGTGACCTGTCGCGCCGTCGTCGAGGACAGTGAGGTCAGTCCCGGGGCGGCGAAGTCCGAGCCGGAGCCGTTCACGTACTTGCCGGCGCGCTTGATGACATCGCCGCCGAGCGACGTGGTGGATCTGACGGTCGATGTGACGGGCAGGACCAGGTTTCCGACGTAGCTCGACGAGAAGACGCGGTTGTTACGCGTGATCACGTTCTTGAAGCCGGAGTCCGCATCCGTGTCGAAGAAGAACGAGAGATCGTGGTGGATCGCGCTGAGCTCCTCGCCGTCCTCGTATCCATTATCGACACCGAGCACGAGGCGCTGATTGAACCACGAGACGGGACGGTGGTTCACCGCGACGCTTCCGGTGAAGCGGTTCACCGCCTGAAAGAGCTGATACTGCTCGTGATAGGCGGACGGCAGGCCGGAGAGAAAGCCCAGATGCTGATCGGTCAGATTCGCGGGATCCGCGAAGTACGTCGTCCACGTCGTTCCGCCGTAGCCCGCTTCCGCGGCGAGATTCGTCTTGTTCTGGGTGTACCCTGCGTCGACCGCGATGTCGATCTTGTCGGTCGGGAAGATTCCGAGGCTCGCGCGTCCCGTGTAGAGGTTGTCGTTGTTGGACGACTCGGCGCCTTCGTTGCGCTCGTAGCCTCCGGACACGTGATAGCGAATCAGCGGCGAGCCGCCACCGATTCCGACATCGTAACCCTGACGCCGGCCGGTGGTGAAGATCGAGCCCTTGCCCGCAGCTGCCAGATTGTGCTCGAGATCCGTGTACGTCTCGCTGATCGTGTCGCCGGCCGCGTTCACGTCGTAGTTGCGCCAAAGGCGGCCCTGCGGATTCGAGAACCAGTTCGCGCCCTGGCGCGTGCTGAAGTCCCACGTTGTCTTGCCGATCGTGCCCTTCTTCGTGATGATCTGGATGACGCCGTTGGCCGCCTCCGTGCCGTAGAGCGTCGTCGCGGCCGGACCCTTCACGATCTCGATGCTCTCGATGTCATCGGGATTGAAGTCGTTCCAGCGCGTCGTCGTCGCGGCACCGAAGCTCTGGTTCTGCACACCCGTCGACTGCGAGTTGTCCACGCGAACGCCGTCCACGTAGATCAACGGCTGATTGGTGAGCGAGAAGCTCGAGACGCCGCGAATGCGGACCGTCGAGCCTGCGCCGATGACTCCGGAGTTCGCGAGCAACGTCACGCCAGGCGTGCGCCCATTCAGCAACGACTGCACGTCCGAGATCGGTGCCTTCTGCACGAGCGTGGACGCGTCGATCTGCGCGACGTCCACACCCAACGCGCGGCGCTCCGTGCTGCCTGGCGTACCGGTGACGACGACCTCGTTGAGCGAGATTGCGGCCGTGTTGAGCTTGATCTCGACGTTCTCGTCACCGACGTGCACCTGCACGCTGGCCGACGAGTAGCCGATGCGCCGCGCGACGAGCGTGACGGCGGTTCCGACCGGATCCGTGAGGCCGGTGAGGTGAAAGCGTCCGTTCGCGTCCGTCGAGGTGCCGTACCGGGTGCCTGGGATGGTGACCTGCGCCGCTACGACCGGCACGCTCGCTGGATCCGTGACCGTGCCGGAGATCGACGCGGTCTGCGCGCGCGCCGCAGCCGGAACCACGATGGAGAGCGTCGCCAGTACGGCGAGCGCGCGCATCCAGCGAAGCGGCGATGGTAGGCGTGCGCGCAGGCGCGATTCTGACTGGTGGCGCAATGCGCACCGGGGGAGTGTCATGAGCCGTCCTCCGAGGGGGGAGATGATGCCGACCTTCGGGCGAAGGTCGTTACGCGGTTGGTACAAGAGTGCGGGAGGAGGATTATATCGCGGGTTCGGCTGGTCGCAATGGTCTCTTCACTCGTTATTTCAATACGCTGACAGCAAAAAGGCCCGGCTTGACACCGGACCTTTCTGCGAGCGGGCTCGCGCTCGGAATCACCAGATCTGCGGTCGTAGCGAATCGGGTCGCACCATCTGGTCGCCGGCCTTGCACCCGAATGCGGCCGCGAACTCCGGCATGTTCGCGAGCGGACCGTTCACGCGCCAACGCGCAGGCGCATGCGGATCCGTGAGTACCTGCTGGCGCTCGGCCTCGGGCCGCGCCTTCGTGCGCCACACCTGCGCCCACGAGAGAAAGAACCGCTGCTCGGGTGTGAATCCATCAATGGGAGGGGGTCGTTTTCCCGAAAACGAACGCTCGAGCGCCTCGTACGCGATCCTGAGCCCTCCCAAGTCCGCGATGTCCTCGCCGAGGGTGAGCTTGCCGTTGACGTGCAGCGAATCAAGTACGACATAACTGTCGAACTGCTGCTGGACGAGGAGCGCGCGCTGATCGAATGACTTGGAATCCGTCGGCGTCCACCAATCCTTCAGGTTCCCGCCGGCGTCGAACTGCCGCCCCTGGTCGTCGAAGCCGTGCGTCATCTCGTGGCCGATCGCCGCACCCATTCCGCCGTAGTTCACCGCATCATCGGCATTCGGATCGAAGAAGGGCGGCTGCAGGATCGCCGCCGGGAACGTCACATCGTTGGACAGAGAGCTGTACTGCGCGTTGACGTCCGCCGGCGTCATTCCCCACTCGGTGCGGTCCGTGGGCTTTCCGATCTTGGCGAGATCGCGGTTGCTTTCGAACCGCATCACCGCGAATCGGTTTTCGACGAACGGCTGCTGCTTCGACAGATCGAGCTTCGAGTAGTCTCTCCATTTGTCGGGATAGCCGATCTTGTTCACGAACGCATCGAGCTTCGCAATGGCGAACCTGCGGGTGGAGTCGCTCATCCACGGAAGTGCGGACAGCCGCTCGCGAAGCACCGCCTCCATGTTGCGCACCATCGCGAGCGCACGCGCCTTGGCCTCCGGGGTGAAGGTTCGCGCGACGTACGCCTTCCCTACCGCCTCGCCGAGATTGCCAGAGGTGGAATTGAGACACCGCTTCCATCGCGGCAGCTGCTCCTTCGCACCCGTCATCGCCTGCTGCATGCGGAACGCCTCATCTGCGAACGGCTTGCTCAGCCACGGCGCCGCGTTGTTCACCAGATGGAAGCGGAGATACGCCTTCCAGTCGGAAAGCGGCACGGCAGTGAGCATCGAGTTGAGCGTCCGCAGGAACTCCGCGTGTCCGACGCGAATGATGGACGGAGTGGTCGCGTGCACGTCGCGAAGAAAGGTCGAGAAGGCGAGATTCGGCGCGAGCGCATCCACCTGGGCGAGCGACATCGGATTGTAGAGCTTCTTCGGGTCGCGCCTCTCGACGCGCGTCAGCGACGCCTTCGCGAGCTGCGTCTCGATCGCCAGCACATGCTCGGCGTCGCGCGTTGCGTCGGCCGTCGACTCGCCCGCGAGCGCGAGTGTGCGGGCGACGTGATCGCGGTAGGTGTCGCGAAGCCTGGTCGAGATCGAGTCGGTGCGCGTGTAGTAGTCGCGATCGGGAAGTCCGAGCCCGCCTTGATCGAGCGCGAGGATGACGCGCACGCTGTTCTTGAAGTCCGGCTCGGATCCGGTGTTGAACATCACCGGTACGCCAATCAGCTGCAGCTGCGCGACCTCGGCTCGCAGCTCGGGCAGCGAAGAGATCGCGTCGATGCTCGCGAGACGAGCCCTGAGCGGCGCGACTCCCTGCCTTTCGATCGACGCGGAGTCTTCGCAGGTGGCGTAGTAGATGCCGGCTTCACTCGTCGCATGATCCGGAGAGCCTCTTGCGGCGTCCTCCAGTACGCTCCGCAGCACCACGTCGCCGCGATCGGCGACCTCTCGGAACGTACCGTACGATGAATACGCGGCGGGAATCTCGGTCCGCTTGAGCCACCCACCGTTCGCGAATTCGTAGAAGTCGGCACATGCGGCACACGTGGTGTCGATGTTCGCGCGATCGATTCCGTGCGTCGGAGCGCCCGCTTGCGCGGCCGCGGCGCTGCACGCGAGAAGGATGAGCGCCGCGGCCGCTGCCGTGCGCTCGAGAACGTTGGTCATTGCATCATCTCGAGAACGTTGGTCATTGCATCATCTATTGTAAGGGTCGGAGTGCCGCACCATGGCTGCGCATGTCGCGGGCCATCGGCATCACGTGGCGAGTGTTCGGCGATCTGGAGCGGAAGCGTGTCGATCGCCCCGCCGCTACTTCGGGAGATAGAGCTCCGATCCGCCACTCTTGATGTCACGCACGCCGTGGGCGACGGCGGTGCCCACACTCGCTCCGAGCACGACCGCAGTTCCGATTCCAACGAATGGCAAGAATGCCGCGATCGGCACGCCGACGAGGGCGACGGCGAGACCGGCAATCCACGGTGCAATCGGCGTCTGAACCTTTTCGACATACCGAAGACGACGACGCACGAAATCGCGGGTCTGCACGTAGGCGATGACGGAGATCGCGATCGAGATTCCGATTCCGATGAGGCTGATCATGCGCGCTCCTGATGAAGGCAGGTACAGCATACCTTACGGGCGGCACATGTGTTGGGTTTCGCGCCCGGGCGGCGCGGCGGCGTCAGGGCGCGAAGCTGAACGTCACGACCTTGGCGCCACTGCTCACCGCTGGATCGGTCGACGCGAAGGTCCAATCGTGCGCAAGTGCACGCACGCACGATTCGACCTCACCGGCGCTGATCCCCTGCCAGCTGCGCTTCGTGACCACGGCATCGTGCACCGCCCCATCGGTTCCGAGTGAGAGCCTCACGGTGATCTCGCCCTTGAGATCCGGAGTGTACTTGAGTCCAAGCTGTCTATAGCAGTACTGCGCCTCCTTGTCGCGATCGCTCAGAAGCGCAGCCGGAACGGTGAATGGACCCAGTGGCGTGCGGATGAGCTTGTCCGATGGCTCCGCCGCGAGCCGCGGCACGATGCTATCACGCGCGGCAGCTGCGACCGGCGGCATAGTGGCGACCTGCGCCACAGCGACCGGCGTTATGGTAGCGGCTGCATTTGCGGCGACTGTCGGCGCTGCACTCGAGACCACGGTCCGCACGGGCGCGGGCATCACCACACTCGTCGCGCGGGGCATCGCGACGGGCTGGCTGGGCGCCTGCGCCACGACCGCGGGTGCGGGTGCGGGTGCAGGTGCGGGTGCGGACACTCGCGGCGCTGCGGCCGTCACTGCAATCGGCGGTGCCGCAGGCGTCGTGGTGCTCGGCGGAGGCGCGGGCATCGCTGCGATCGGCTGAGCTGCGGGCATCGCTGCGATCGGCTGAGCCGCGGGCATCGCCGCGATCGGCGCGGGCGCGCTCTGTGCCGGAGCGCTCGCGAGGACCACGCGCGGTGGAGGCGAGAGCTCGCGCGTCACGCGAACCGCCGAGTCGAGCATCGCAATGAAGTCGCGCGCCGTCGATTCGGCCATCCTGATCGGATCTTCTCCATTCACGATCACTCGCAGCCCGGAGAAGGCTCCGCCGATGCGCCGCAGCATTGTGACATCGGCACCGAGCGCGCTGCCACCGAGCTGCGAATCGCCCACGATCGAGTCCTCGGCTGGAACGGGACGAGCCGCTCGGACACTATCGATCCACTGTTGCACCCTCGCCGCATCCATGTCGTGCGATTTCGCGAATGCGTCGCGGAATCCACGGCCGACGTAGAGCTCGACGAGGTTCGCGTTCGTGCCGCGCACCCATAGCAGGTAGCCACCGACCGTCACCGAGCCGGTTTCGCGAGCGGTCGTTTGTGCACGCGCGCTCGACGCCGCGATCAGCAGCAGCCCCGTAGACGCGATCAAGATGCGAAATCGTCCCTTCATGCTGCTCCCTTGAGCTCACGCCGGCCCTCGCGTTCTCCCGATGCAAGGACACACCGCGCGACGTGCTCGCAACAGCAGGTACGATGCGTTACATGGCTCATCCCGTTACAGCTCCTGACACGAAGATTTGCACGAGGCTTGCGAGAGCCCCATTATCGAGGTGATTCACCCGAACACGGAGCGTGGGTGCACGTCGGAAATCTCGTTGTCTCCTGGATCTCGCTGATCGCAGCCGGGATCGGGGCGCTTCTTGGCGCTTCGATCGCCTCGCTCGTGTGGTCGCGACGTGCGCGTCAAACGCGCCAGGACTTCTCCTACTCGATGCGGAAGCGCGCGGCGCAGTCGGAGAAGTTGCGCGACCAGTTCGGCGAGCTGCAGGAAAGGCTGCGCCACTATGATGAGCAGGGCATCGAGCTCACCAACGCGCGCCGTGATCTCGCCGCCCTGCGCGTGGAGCTCGAGCACGCCCGCGCCACGCTCGAGGACACCCAGCGCGAGCTCGAGACGGCGCGCGCGGATGTGTCCGACGTGGAGTCCCGGCTCAACGCGCAGCTCGAGTCCGAGCGCATGGAGAGCGCCGAGCGCCGTCATCATGTGGAGTCCGAGCTCGCGAGCGCGCGCGATGCGATGCTCACGCTGCAGGACGAGATCAATTCGGCGCGCGCGAATGCCCAACGCACGATCGAGCGCCTCGAGACGGATCTCGATGTCACCCGTCAATTGCTCAATCAGTCATCGGAAGCGCTGCGCTCCGAGCGCGCGGCGGCCGCTTCGCTGCGCGACGAGCTGCGCACACAGATCGCGACCATCGACTGGGACCGCCAGCGAGCCGAGCTCGAGCTGCAGGAAGTGCGGCGCGAAATGTCGGAGAAGCTGGCGGCCACACAGCCGTACGTGGCCACGATGCGGGAACAGTATCTGCTCGCGGCGGCGGAGCGCGATGCGATGCTGAAGGAGCTCACGTTGCAGCGCGATCGCGCCGAGGAGAACGCACGCGCGGCGGAGCAATCCCGCGCCGAGTTCGCGGCCGCTCTGGACGAAGAGCATCGCACGGCCATGGAGCTGCTCAATCGCGCGTGGAGTTACGTCCAGACATTCCCGCGCATTCCGGAATCATGGACGCAGGCCGAGCGCCGCTCGCACCCCGATGACGCGCCACCGCCGCCTCCACCGCCACGCCCGACGGAATCGGAGACCCGGATCGACGTCGAGCCGCAGGCGGACCGTGCGCGAACTTCGTCCTCCTCCGACGCGGCGTCACCCGCTCACGCGGATGCGATGCATCCGGAGCTGCAATCCGATTACGACATCGAGGCGGAGCTCGCAGATGCGATCGCCGAGGATCTCGACACGCGCAGCTTCACGCGCACTCGCAAGCCGCGAAAGCCGATCGGCACGGTCAGGCTCGGAAACGAGACCGTGGTCGTGTGCGACGACGGCTCGACATGGCGCAGAACCGAGCGTGGCTGGCGGCAGGTTGCTCCCGTGCCCGGCTCGCCTGTACAGATGCGCGAGCCCCGGATCGAGCGCGCGGGATAGAGGGCCCGCCCACCCTTCCCTGCACTACGCTGCCGCGCTGATCTGCGACGTGCACTCCGGACAACGCGTTGCCGCAAGAGGAATGTCCTTCGTGCAGTACGGACAGGCTCTCGTGGTCGGGCTCGCAGGCGCTTCCTTCGAACGCATCAGCCTGTTCACCGCACGCACGAGGAGAAACGCACAGAAGCCGATGATCAGGAACGACACCACGTTGTTGACGAAGACGCCGTAGTTGAGCGTCGTGGCCCCCGCGGCCTTCGCAGCAGCGACCGAGGCGTACGGCCCCGCCGCGGCCGCGCCATCTTTCAGTACGATGAACTTGTTCGAAAAGTCCATTCCGCCGGTCACCAGGCCGATCGGCGGCATGATCACATCATCGACGAGAGATTTGACGACTGCGCCGAACGCGATTCCGATGATGACGCCGATCGCGAGATCGATCACGTTGCCGCGCATGATGAACGCACGAAAGTCTTTCCACATGGCGATGCTCCTTGCGAGATGGCGGGCTTGCCGGCGTGCAATCGTGGACGCGCCGCGCATCAATGTACGCCATGAATGGCTCGCTGACGAGCGCGGCCGAGCTCGCTCGAGCATGATGCATGTTGCCTTCGGGGCATGGACCGTGCACCTGCATCTTGGACTGTCCACGAGCGGGCGCATTTCATGATCGGCCATCGCTGCGCCGCATTCGCTGATTCATTTGGCCACGGAGCACTCCTATGACACTCAAAAACGACGACGTCGTCTCGGTATTGAACGACTTGATCGAGACCTGCCAGGATGGAATCGAAGGCTTCAAGACCGCGAGCGAGTCCGTCAAGAATCCGAGCGCGAAGACACTGTTTGCGTCACGACTTCCGAACATTCAGCGCGGGATGGCCGAGCTGAAGGCGGAGGTGCGGCGTCTTGGCGGCGATCCCGACAAGTCGGGCACCATCGGGGGCGCCATGCACCGCGGATGGATCAATCTGAAGGCCGCGATCACGGGCAAGAACGAAGAAGCGATCGTCAACGAGTGCGAGCGCGGCGAGGAGCACGCGGCACACGTCTACGAGGATGCACTGCAGAAGGACCTTCCGCTGGACACGCGCGCAATCGTGGAGCGCCAGTATCGGGGCGTGATCGAGAATCTCGAGCGCGTGCGCGCGCTGAGCCACGACCGGTCGACGACGTCGCCGAGCAGCACCAGCGGCGCATCGACGGTACGGCCCACGGAAGGAGACATTCGCCGCTCCACCTGATCGCCTGACGAGATGGCCCATGCACGTGTGCCCGCGTCGCGATCACGTTCGCGACGCGGGCACACGTGCATCGGTACTTGCCTCCCGGCGTCACGGAATGTATTTCGAGTGTTCCCCCCTCGCCGAGGCTCAGTTGTCGCTCCGTCTCATTCGTCGTCAGCTCCATCGCGTGACGACGCCGTTCGCGCACGCCGCGCTCCTCACGCTTCTCTCCGCCGGCACGATCGCCGCCCAGAAGATCACCTATCCCGGGTCCATCCACGAAGACACGATCGCATGGCGTGGCCTTCGCTGGCGCGACATTGGGATCTTTCGCGGCGGCAGAAGCATCGCCGTCGCCGGTTCGGCGACGCGTCCCTTCGAGTATTGGATGGGGACCACCGGCGGTGGCGTGTTCAAGACGACCGATGGCGGCAACAGCTGGTCGGCTGCGAGCGACGGATATTTCGGGGGCACGATCGGCTCGATCGCGGTGAGCGAGTCCGATCCTGATGTCATCTACGTCGGCACCGGCGAGCACGCCATCCGCGGCAACGTCTCGCACGGCGATGGAATCTTCAAGTCCACGGACGACGGCAAGACGTGGAGCTACGCGGGGCTGGCCGCCACGCAGCAGATCTCGCGCGTCCGCATCCATCCGACGAATCCCGACATCGTGTGGGTGGCGGCATTCGGCCACGTCTACGGACCCAACCCCGATCGCGGCGTGTTCAAGACGACGGATGGCGGAAAGACGTGGCGCAAGGTGCTCTTCCGCAACGATTCCACTGGTGCCGCGGACCTCGTGATCGATCCGTCGAATCCAAGCATTCTCTACGCATCGTTCTGGCAGGCGTATCGCAGGCCGTGGGCGCTGTCGTCGGGCGGCGCAGGCTCGAGCATGTACAAGAGCACCGACGGCGGCGAGCACTGGACGGAGCTCACGCACAACAAGGGACTCCCGCCGGGCGTGCTCGGGCGCATCGGCGTCGAGGTCTCGCGCGCCAAGCCGTCCCTGGTGTGGGCGCTGATCGAGGCCGACTCGGGCGGACTGTATCGATCCGACGATGCGGGCGCGACGTGGCGATTCGTGAACGGCGATCATCGCATTCGCGAGCGCGCGTGGTACTACACGCGCATCATGGCCGATCCCGTCGACACCAATTTGATCTACGCGCCGAACGTTTCGCTCATGAAGAGCACCGACGGCGGCAAGCACTTCACCAAGCTCGCCGAGCCGCACGGCGACAACCACGATCTGTGGATCGCATCGAACGATGGCAAGCGGATGATTCAGTCGAGCGATGGCGGCGCGAGTGTCTCGTACACGCGCGGCGAGACCTGGACGGATCAGGATTACTCGACCGCGCAGTTCTACCACGTGGAGACGACGAATCATTTTCCGTATCGCGTGTGTGGCGCGCAGCAGGACAACTCCGGCGTGTGTGGCCCCAGTCGATTTCCGGGTGGCATTCCGCGGAGCGAGTGGTACGACGTGAGCGGCGAGTCCGGCTTCGTGCAGGCGCGACCGGACGATCCGGACATCACCTACGGCGGCGACAATAGTGGATTCATCGGCCGGCTCGATCATCGTACTGGATTCCTGCGCCTCATCGACGTGTGGCCCGAGAGCCCCGACGGGCATCCCGCGAGCGAGGCGAAGTACCGCTTCCAATGGACGGCGCCGCTGATGCTGTCGCGGTTCGATCCGCACACGCTCTATGCCGGCGGCAATCGCCTCTTCCGCACGCTCACCGAAGGACAGAGCTGGACGGCGGTGTCTCCCGATCTCACCCGCCACGACCCGTCCACGCTCGGCATCTCGGGCGGTCCGATCACCTCGGACCAGACCACGGCCGAGTACTACGCGACGATCTTTGCGCTGGCGGAATCGCCGCTTGCGAAGGGCGAGCTCTGGGCCGGATCGGATGACGGACTGCTGCACCTCTCGCGCGACGCAGGCGCGACGTGGAGCAACATCACGCCGAAGCAATTCGGTGACTTCACGCGCGTCTCGAGCATCGAGCCGAGCCACTTCACGCGCGGCACGGCGTACGTCGCGGTGAATCGCTATCAGCTCGAGGACATGAAGCCGTACATCTGGAAGACCACGGACTTCGGAAAGAGCTGGACGCGTCTCGACGGCGGACTCCCACCCACGGAATTCGTTCGCGTGGTGCGAGAGGATCCGACGCGCAAGGGACTGCTCTTCGCGGGCACCGAGCGCGGCGTGTGGGTGAGCTTCGATGATGGCGCCAATTGGAAATCGCTGCGGCGCAATCTGCCGATCGTACCCGTCCACGATCTCGCGATCAAGGATGGCGATCTCGTCGCGGCGACACACGGTCGCGGCTTCTGGATTCTGGACGACATCTCGCCGCTCCGGCAGATGACGGAGCAGACGGCGAGCGCTCCCGTGCATCTCTTCAAACCGAAAGACGCGTGGCGCGTGATCTGGGGCAATCCCGAAGAGCCCGATGCCGCCCGCCCGGTGGGACTGAATCCTCCGGACGGCGCGCTGATCTACTACTCGCTGGCCGAAGCGCATCAGCAGGTGACCGTCGACATTCTGGATGCGCGCCATCGCCTCATCAAATCGTTCTCGAGCCAGCAGGACTCGCTGTCCCGTGTGGACAGCATACGCGCAGACAGCGTGCATCATGTCGAGGTGGACAGCGCGCGCCGTGTGCGCAACGACTCGCTGGTCAAGGCCGGGAAGCAGCCCGACACGTCGAAGGTCGTGTACGGCGGAGAGGAGTCAGGACTGGGCGAGGAAGAAAAGCCCTGGCCGCAGCGTGTGCCTCCGCAGCCGCGTGCTCCCGACAAGCAGGGGCTGAACCGCTTCGCCTGGAATCTTCGCTATCCGGAGGTCCAGGGATTCGCAGGCATGATGAACATACTCACCAACGGCCCGATCGCCCTGCCGGGACGCTATTGGGTGCGCCTGCACGTCGGCAGCGTCGTGGATTCCGCGAGCTTCATGCTCAAGGAAGATCCGCGCGTGAAGGCAACGCCGGCCGACATTGCGGCGCAGTTCGCGTTCCTCCAGCAGATACGGGACACGGTGAATGCCGGCACGACGGCCATCATCACGATTCGCAACGTGCGCGCGCAGCTCGATGACCGCCTCGCCTCGGTGCACGGGAGCGACAGCACCGCGCTGTCCTCCGCGGCCGGCGCGCTGCGCGACTCGCTGGCGGCCGCCGAGCAGCGGTTGTATCAGGTGCACCTGCGCGCGGACGAGGATGCGCTCAACTACCCTGCCGCGGTGGTCGAGCGCATCAGCGCGCTCACCGCGCACGTGTCAGCCCTGAGCGCGCGCCCGACGGAGCAGCAGATCGGAGTCTTTCGCCAATTCGCTCCGATTCTGCAGCGGAACCTCCTCGCGTACAAGCGGGTGCTCGCGATCGAGATTCCGAAGGTCAACGAGAAGCTCCAGCAGCTCGGGAAACCACCGATCCTGCCCCAGGCCAAGGAGCTGCGGCCGCCGAAAACGGTTGCCTCGATCCTCCACGCGAAGTAGGTCCGTGTACAACTCGAACCGGCGCTCACCCTGGCGCCGGTTCGACGTTTCGGGTGGGGTTACCGAGCCAGCGCGTCAGGAAAGAGACTGAGCATCACCGCATCCGCGATCACGGCGCGGAGCATGCCGAACTTCGGCGTGTCGCGTGTGGGATTCACGCGATTCGTCAGAAGCACGATGACGATGTCGCGCGTGGGATCCACCCAGATCGACGTGCCCGTGTAGCCCGTGTGGCCGAAGCTCTGGGCCGACATGAAGTGACCGGCCGAGGAATTCTCCGACGGCGTATCCCAGCCCAGCGCGCGCGATGAGCCTTCGGGTTGATTCTGCCGCAACGTCCACGTCGCCAGCTCGACGGGCGGCTGAAGGGCACCCGGATAGCTGCTCCCCTTCACACCCGCGAGCGCCCATTCGCCGAAGCGAAGAAGATCGTCGGCGTCGCCGAACAGCCCCGCGTGTCCCGACACGCCCTCCAGGCGCCAGGCGTTTTCATCGTGCACCTCTCCGCGCAGTGCGGTGGTCGGGCGTCCAGGCACCGCCTCGATCTCCGTCGACGCGATCTCGTCGCGCCACTCGCGCGGCGGAAGGTAGCGCATACGCGTGAGTCCGAGCGGCCGCGCGATGCGCGCGGCGAACAGCGCGTCGAGGCGCTCGTGATAACGCTTCTCGATGATCGCGCCGAGCGTGATGGCGCTCAGATCGGAATAGAGCATGCGCACGCCGGGAATCGTGTCGAGATTCGCCGCGAGGGCTTCATCGATGGCCGCACTCCTGCTCCCCGGATGCTTCCACAGCGGAGGCACGGGATCAGGCGGCAACCCGCTGTCGTGCAGCAACAAGTCGCGCACGGTCACACGCGACTTCTCCCCGCTCCCGCGCGCGAACCCAGGGAGATAGCGCACGACCGGCGTATCCAGCTCGATGCGATGCTCATGCACGGCGAGCATCGCGAGCGTCGTAAGCGAGATCACCTTGGTGAGAGATGCCATGTCGTAGATGGTGCGGCCGTCGGGGGGACGCCGGTCATCTACGGCGAGCTGGCCGATCGCATGCTCGAAGTGGCGGCCCCCGAGGGAGACGGCGAGCACGGCACCCGGTGCCGCACCGGCTGCGATGGCCGAGTCCAAGGCACGCGCCGCGGGCTCGAGCTCCATGGACAGCCCTGCGTCCAGGGGGATGGGTTCGCTGCGCGGAAGCGCGACGTGTGCGCATGCGGTGATGGAGCCGAGCGCGCCGTACGTCCCGAGGATTGCGAAGCGCACGAGGGTATTTCGCATCGGGACAACCTAACGGGCGGTCGTCCAAGCGAAACGTTTCGTTGCTCTTCCCTCGCAGGACAGGAGTGAGCAATGTCCGCTTCCGGACGGCTTTCACGTATTACCAAACAGCACGAGTGTGGGCCTGGCGTCCGGACACGGTCCCCACCGTTTCGCTCGCGCGGGATTCCGCGCGCTTCCACCCCGCGTCCCACGGAGGACGTATGACCAGCATTATTTTCCCCCGTAGCTCCGCACTGGCTCGCCGGTCACTGTTCGCGATCGGCGCGCTGCTCGCCATCACGGCCTGCTCCAGCGACTCATCGATCACGGCGAACACCAATCGCCAGCGGACGGATGCACGCCTACCCACGCATGACGAGCTTCAGGCGGCCCTCGAGTTCGCGCGCAATACACCGAATGGCGGCTTCAATCTCGACATGTGGGCGACCGTGGTCGATGCGAGCGGCAAGGTCGTCGCGGTTGCCTTCACCGGTGCGAAGGAAGGCGATCAGTGGCAGGGCAGCCGCGTGATCTCGGCCCAGAAGGCGAACACCGGAAACGCGTTCAGCCTGCCGGGGCTCGCGCTGTCGAGCGCCAATCTGTACGCAGCCGCGCAGCCGGGCGGCACGCTCTTCGGGCTCCAGGAGTCGAACCCCGTCGATCCCGACGTCGCCTATCGGGGCAACGTGGCCGACTTCGGAACCGACCACGATCCGATGATCGGCGGCAGGATCGGCGGCATCAACGTGTTCGGGGGCGGCTTTCCACTGTACGCGAGCGATGGCACGCTCATCGGCGGTCTCGGTGTGAGCGGTGATGCATCGTGCGCCGATCACAACATCGGCTGGAAGACCCGCGACCGACTGGGGCTCGACTTCGTGCCGGCGGGTGTGAGCCCCACGAACGACGACAACATCATCTACGATCTGGATGCGAACGATCACAGCGCGAGCGGCTTCGGACACCCCGAGTGCTCCGCGGCGGCGACCGCGATCAGCAACGCGCTGCCGACGGACTTTCCGATCGGAAATTGAGCTCGAGCGCAAGTGACGCATGCTTCCGGGGCCGGCGTTCTGCCGGCTCCGGAGAACGCGCCCGCGCACACGACCCCATCGCCGGCACGTGCTGAGCGAAGCTCCCCGCGCGGTCGCACCTTCCTTCGCTGCCGTACAGCCGGTGCTTCACTCTCGCCTTGGTCCGCGTCGCGACTCTCCACGCATTACGAGGGTGGCAACCGGCGCCCCGCGCACGACCTTGTCCGCCACACTGCCCAACCACCAACGCTTGACGCCCCCGTGTCCGTGGGTGGCGATTGCGATCATGTCCGCTCCGAGGGATTCGATCGCGCCCAGGAGCGCGCGCACCGGTCCGACCTCCGGAAGCATCGTCACCGGCTCCTCGACTACTTGCGCCTCAACCGCCAGACCGGGAGCGCGCAGGCGCGAGAGCAGGGTCGCGAAGTACTCCTCGGCCTCGCGACGCTGAAGGGCCAGGCTGCCCGTATCCACATGGGCAACCGGCGACGCGCGCGGAACCGTCCACCGAACGATGATCGCGCGCACCAGCGTGATGCGTGCGCGGGTGGCGGAGGCGATCGCCAGCGCCATGGGGATCACCCGCTCGGCGAGAGCGGAGCCATCGAGGGCGAGCACGACATGTCGGAAGGCGATCGGTACCGTTAGCGTCCCGTCGGGTCGCACGATCAACACGGGCATACCGCTCCCGCGCATGACGGCGTCCGCGACATTTCCCATCCATGCGCGGCTGAAGCCTCCGCGGCCGTGACTCGTCATGACGATCAGATCGGCGGCCTGCATCCGTGCGTAGCGCCCGAGCGCGGCGACGATCCTGACTGTTTCGCCGAACGGGCTGGTAGTGGCTCGTGCACGCGACAAGTCGACGTGAACGATTTGCCGCGCAGCATCGGTGGTTTGAAAGCGCTGGCCAACGTCGGCCACGTACGCTCGCGCATCGGTCTCGAGCTGCGCCTCCATGTTGGCGGCGTAGTCGAACGAACCGCTCACCACCGTTCCTCTTGCGAGCGGCACGAACACGTGAACCGCGCGAACAGTGGCGCCGGTAGCCTTCGCGAGCGCGACTGCAACGGAGAGCGCGTCCTCCGCGATAGGCGATCCGTCGAGCGGCACGACGATGCGGCCAATGGCTGCCGGCTCGATCGGAGGCGCGTCGCTGGCGGGCAGTTCGCGCGCGGGGATCGCTGTGGTCATGGTCGGACTCCTGCGCTTGGGGTGGTCCTGCCTGGGCGCAACCTCCACAACTGACCGATGATGGCGGGCGCCACGGCGAGCGCGATCACGACCATCCATTCCTGAAGCGACAATGGCTGCACGAGCAGCGCGCGGGCGAGCGATGGAACTTGCACCGCGAGCAGCTGAAGCGCGATCCCGACCAGAACCGCACCAATCGCGTACACATTGCCAAGGGCCCCGGCGGCCGTCGTCACGGGCGCGTCGCTGCGCACGTTCCCGACGTGCAGCAGCTGGCTCAGCGCGAGCGTCATCCATGCGATCGTCGAGGCGTGAACGCGGTGCTCATCGCTTCCACGCGCCCAGACGTACGCGGCGAGCGAAGCCGCCGTGATGAGCGCTCCAGAGAGCGCGATGGAGCCGAGAGCCGCGCGCGACAGGATCGGTGCGCGCTGTCGCCGCGGCTCTGCGCGCATCAGCCGCGACCTGGCAGGCTCGAGCGCCAGCGCGATCGCAGGAAACGTGTCCGTCACGAGGTTGAGCCAGAGGATTTGCAGGGGCAACAGTGGAGGCGGAAGCGCCGCAACGCCGGCGATCAGTAGCACCATCACCTCCGCGATGTTCGTGCTGAAGAGAAAGACGACCGCCTTCTGAATGTTGTCGTAGATCACCCGCCCCTCTTCGATCGCAGCGCCGACCGTTTCGAGCCTGTCGTCCTGCAGCACGATGTCCGCCGCATCCTTCGCGACATCCGTCCCGCGACCACCCATTGCGATCCCGATGTCCGCGTTCTTCAGCGCTGGTGCGTCGTTGACGCCATCACCGATCATCGCGACGACCTGCCCATCCGCCTGCAGCGCGCGAACGACGCGCAGCTTGTCGGCAGGACTCACGCGGCTCACTGCGCCCACGTTCACGAGGCGGTCGCGAAGCTCGGCATCGGTGAGGTGCGGCAGTCGCTCGGCGTCGATGACCGTTTCTCCGGCATCGAGAATTCCGACCCTCGTCGCGATGGCCGAAGCCGTGAGCCGCTGATCCCCCGTGAGCATGAGCGTTCGGATTCCCGCATCGCGGAAACGCTGGATGAGCGCGTCGATGCCCGGCACCGGCGCATCCTCCACGCCGATCAGGCCGGCGAAAGTGAGATCGCTCGGCGCCTCCTTTCCGAGCGGAGGATGCATATCAGGCCTTGCCGTCGTCGGCGTGCGAGCAGCGAACGCGAGGGCCAGGACGCGCAGCCCGCGGGAAGCGAATCGCTCGTTCTCCTGTTCGACCGTGGCGCGCATGCGGTCATCCAGTACGCGTATGCCTTCGCCCGCCACGATGCGCGTGCTGCGCGCCAGGAGCGTCTCGGGTGCGCCCTTCACCATCGTGATCGTGCTTCCATCGGGGTGGCGATGCATCGTCGCCATGAACTTCCGCTCGCTGGAGAACGGAATCTCCGCAATCTCCGGCCATCTCGCGCGCCACTCGTCGCGGTGCACCCCTCCTTTCTCGGCGGCGACGAGCAATGCGATCTCGGTTGGATCACCGTGCACTCGCGAGCGGCCGTCGACGAGCCGGATCTCTGCACGATTGGCCAGCGCAGCGATTCTCAGCGCCGACGGAACGACGTCCTCGGGATCGAGGCCAACGGATTCGCCATCGAGCCGAATCTCGCCCTTGAGTTTATATCCGACGCCCGAAATCTCGTATTCGCGGCCCGCGATCCACAGCGAGGTCGCCGCCATCTCGCCCGTCGTTACGGTGCCTGTCTTGTCCGTGCAGATGACGGTCGCGGCGCCTAACGTTTCGACGACAGGGAGCCGTCGCACGATCGCGTGCCGTCGCGCCATGCGCCAGACACCGACCGCCATCGCGATTGTCGCAATGGCCGGCAGCCCTTCCGGCACCGCGGCCACCGCCAAGGCAATTCCGGTTTCGATCGCATCGCGCCACGATGTCCCTCGAAGAGCGAAAATCGCCGCGACGACCGATGCCGCGGCGAGCGCCACCCAGATCAACTGTCTCCCCAACTCGTCGAGCCGCTTCTCGAGAGGCGTGCGCGGCTCGGCGACATCTCGCACGAGCGTGTCGATGCGTCCGACCTCGGTCAGGGCGCCGGTAGCGATGACCACGGCGCGACCGTGACCCGCAACGGTCATCGTCGACTTGAACACGATGTTGGTGCGCGCGGAGAGCGGCGC
Organism: Gemmatimonadaceae bacterium; assembly: GCA_035310785.1. Lineage (GTDB taxonomy): Bacteria > Gemmatimonadota > Gemmatimonadetes > Gemmatimonadales > Gemmatimonadaceae > FEN-1250. The sequence continues at coordinate 18,676 of DATGDQ010000087.1, forward strand.
ATCGACATCGCACAGCTGGTCGGCGCGTTTGTGCGAGGGCAGCGACTCGCCCGTGAGCACGGCTTCGTCGACGCGAAGCTCGGCAGCCGAGAGAAGACGGGCGTCGGCGGGAATGAGCTGGCCCTCCTCGAGATCAACGATGTCTCCCGGCACGAGGGCGATCGCGTCGCATCCGCGACGCACTCCATCGCGAAGGACGGTCGCACGGAGCACATCCAGACCGAGCAGCGCCGTCATTGCTCGACGCGCGCGCCACTCGGTGACGAATCCGATCGAGACATTGATGAGGAGCACGGCGCCGATCGCGCCGGCATCCGCGAGGTCGCCCGTCGCGAGCGCGACTCCCATCGCGACAACCAGCAGTGCGACGACAACGCTCTTGCACTGCGAAGCGAGCATCTGCCACGCACTGGTCCCCGGGGGACTCGGCATCACGTTGGCGCCGTATTTCTTCAGCCTGCTCGCCGCCTCGGCGCTCGTCAGCCCATTGACGTTCGACTCGAGAATCGAGAGCACGTCGACGTCGCTGAGCGCATGCCATGCCTCCGCGGAAGAGGCCTCGACTTGGGGATGCGGGGCGAGTGACTGCGTTGCCATCGAATCTCCGGTTGCGGGTCGAAGGAGCTCTTCCACTGCAAACGTGTCGTGCCGCCATGGCCTCGCGTGTCGGCCGATGGGAGGGATCCTGTAGGCATTTCCCTGAGTCCCGCACCCGGATCCCCCGACTTCGCTGCCATCCGACAGCCAGTACCGTAACATTGAGTGTTCGCGAACGGCTGTCTATAACGCGGAGCATCGATGCCGAACGGAGACGACAGCAGCCGGGGAGCGGTGAGAGGCGATCGGTCCCGAGCGCGGATTCTGATCGTAGCGCTCGGGGTGCTAATCGTCGTTGCGCTGCTTCCCTTCGTGACGGGACTGCTGGGCACGGCGGTGCTGTACGTCGTCTTCGGCCGTCTGCACACGAGGCTCGCGCATCGCGTGGGCTCGCGCGCAGGAGCGCTGCTCACCACCGCCTTCGCCGCGCTGCTCATCGTGCTACCAGGGATGTGGCTGGCGATGACGACGCTTTCGGAAGGGCCCGCAGCAGTGACCGCGTTCGAGCACGGGCGGCTGGTGTCCGAGATCTCGACGTTCCGGATCGGCGACATCGACGTGGGCGCGGCGATCGCCACGGCAGGCACGGACCTCCTGTCGTGGCTCTCGCGTGCGATCCTGCAGCTGGTGGGTGGCGCCGTTCGTGCAACGATCAATCTCGTGATCGCGATCTTTGGACTTTATTTTCTCCTGGTCGCGTCACCGCAGAGCTGGAAGCTCGCGTCGAGATATCTCCCCTTTTCGGCCAAGGGGGTGAACGCCTTGCGACAGCGATTCTATCTCGTCACCGAGGCGACGCTGTTCGGCACGGCGCTCGTCGCAGTGCTCCAGGGCGCCATCGTCGGAGTTGCCTTCGCGCTCGTAGGGCTGCCGAACGCCGCGCTGTGGGGAATGATCACCGCGATCGCATCCGTGCTGCCGGTATTGGGGAGCGCGCTCGTCTGGTTCCCGGCGGTCATCGTACTCCTGCTCGACGGCCGGCCCGGCGCCGCCGTGACGCTGTTCGTCCTTGGCGCGGGCGTCGCATCGAACATCGACAATGTGGCGCGACTCGTCGTCAACCGGCGCATCTCCGGCCTCCATCCGATGTTGACCCTGGTCGGTGCCTTCGCGGGCGTCCGGCTGCTCGGCATCGCCGGCGTGCTTCTCGGGCCTTTGGCGCTCTCGTACTTCTTCGAGCTCGTTCGCCTGTACGAAGAGGAGCATGGCGGCAGCGACGAAGACGAGAGCGGCACGAGCGGCGAACGAGGCACCGAGCGCGCGTTCCTCGCCTCGGCAGGTCGCTGAGCATTCAGGCTGGCGGCGTCGCCCGCGGGCGTCCCCGCCCGTATATTCGAGTGTTGGTTTTCGGCTCGACATCGACTCGACGGACAATTCCTCGAACGCATTCCCATGACACGCGTTACCCGCGGACTCGGTCTCCTGATTGTTTCGGCAGTGGGCGCGGCCTGCAGTGCCTCCTCGAATGCCCCCGCCGCCCCGTCTCCCGCCAGCGCGCAGGGTGAAGCCGCAGCGATCGCCAAGGCGCGTGCGGACAGCCTTCGCTATCCGTATACCGCCGCGGATGTCCACTTCATGCAGGGGATGATCGGTCATCACGCCCAGGCGATCGTGATGTCATCGTGGGCGCCGACCCACGGCGCGAGTCCATCCATTCGCACTCTCGCCGCGCGCATCATCAACGCGCAGCAGGACGAGATCGCGACCATGCAGCAGTGGCTCACGGATCGACGACAGACGGTGCCCGCGGCCAATGCGGGTCCGATGAAGATGATGATGAACGGCAAGGAGACGGAGATGCTCATGCCGGGCATGCTTACCGCCGAGCAGATGCACGAGCTCGACCAGGCGAAGGGGCCGCAGTTCGACAGTCTTTTTCTCACCGACATGATTCAGCATCACAAGGGCGCGGTGTCGATGGTGCAGGACCTCTTTGGCACATACGGGGCAGCCCAGGACGAGCTGACCTTCAAGCTCGCCTCCGACGTCAACGTCGATCAGACGACCGAAATCGCGCGCATGCAGAAGATGCTCGTCGCCCAATCGCTCGAGCATCGCGCGCAGTAGGAACGGCAGTCACTCACCGCACCACATCGCACCTCTGGAGGTATTCGCAATGGCATCTGTCTTTCGTGCTCGCCGGCTTGACCAGCTCGCTGCTCTCGTGCGTCGACCTGCGCTACCACTGGCCGTCGGGCTTCTGCTCGCGGCTGCGTGCGCGCATCCCAGCTCCTCATCGATGGCGAGCGATGGCGCATCGCCGAGAGTGAGCACGTCGGCGACAGCGCCGAATCCCGATCCGCGCGTGGGCCTCAAGGCCGGCCTCTTCGATGCGCAGGAGGCCACGTGGAATCTCCGCGTGCTCTCGCGCACACAGCCGTCTCCGAAGTTCGCGGGGATCACGAACTCCGACCTGGCGTTCACCGGGCCATACGCGATACAGGGAAGCTATGCAGGCTATCAGATCTGGGACATCTCGAACCCGACCCATCCCACGCTCAAGACGGCCTACTTCTGCCCCGCCTCGCAGAGCGACGTGTCCGTCTACAAGAACCTGCTCTTCGTGTCCGGTGAGGGGCTCAGCGGACGCATCGATTGCGGCGGCGAGGGTGTGAAGGACACCGTCAGCAAGGACCGCCTGCGCGGACTTCGCATCTTCGACATCACGGACATCTCGAATCCGAAGAATGTCGGCAACGTGCAGACGTGCCGCGGCTCGCACACGCACACGGCGGTCGTCGATCCGAAGGATCCGGACAACGTCTACATCTACATCTCGGGCTCCTCGCGCGTGCGTTCGCCCAACGAGCTTCCCGGCTGTTCCGGCGCGACCCCCGACCAGGATCCCAACTCGGCGCTCTTCCGCATCGAGGTCATCAAGGTCCCGCTGGCGCATCCCGAGCAGGCTGCGATCGTGAGCTCGCCGCGCATCTTCAACGATCTGACGAAGCCCGCGCGACATGGCGAGACCGCGGTCGACAAGGCCGAGAACGACAAGGAGGTCGCCGAGGCGAAGGCGAAGGGTGGATTCACGGCAGTGATCTTTGGAGAGGAGCAGGTGCTGCCGTCGCGGTTCGTGCAGCCGATGCTCGACAGCGTCGTGAAGGCGCGCGGTGGAACGGGCTCGCCGACGGCGGCCGACAGCGCAGCAGTGCGCGAAGCCATTCCGAAGATGATTGCCGCGATGATCGGACCGCCACCGTCCAACCCGAACGCGGGCCCGACACAGTGTCACGACATCACGGTGTATCCGGCGATCGGCCGCGCGGGCGGCGCATGCGAGGGTTACGGTCTGCTGCTGGACATCAGCGATCCCGCACACCCGAAGCGCCTCGATGCCGCATCCGACTCGAACTTCTCGTACTGGCACTCGGCCACCTTCAACAACGATGGGACGAAGATCCTGTTCAGCGATGAGTGGGGCGGCGGCGGGCAGCCGAAGTGCCGCGCGACGGATCCGCACGAGTGGGGCGCAGATGCGCTCTTCACAATCAGCGGCGACAAGATGCAGTTTCACAGCTATTACAAGATGCCCGCGCCGCAGACCAAGTTCGAGAACTGCGTCGCGCACAACGGCTCGCTGGTGCCGATCCCCGGCCGCGACGTGATGATCCAGTCGTGGTATCAGGGCGGACTCTCGCTCTTCGACTGGACCGACGTCGATCACCCGAAGGAGATCGCGTTCTTCGATCGTGGGCCGGTCGACTCGACTCGCATGGGTAGCGGCGGCTCCTGGTCCGTGTACTGGTACAACGGCGTGATGGTGAGCTCCGAGATCTCGCGCGGCCTCGACATCGTGGAGCTGACGCCGAGCGCGTTCATCTCACAGAACGAGATCGACGCGGCGAAGTCGGTGAAGTGGGACTACCTCAACACCCAGGGCCAGCGGAAGATCGTCTGGCCGCCCAGCTTCGCGCTTTCCGGCGCGTATGTGGATCAGCTCGAGCGCTCGCATGGGCTCTCCGCCGATCGCATTGCGGCAATTCGCGGCGCGCTGAAGAGCGCCGAGAAGGCCTCGGGAGCTGCTCGTCGTGATGCACTCACCCAGCTGGCGTCGCAGATCGATGCCGACGCGAGCGGGTCGAGCGACGGTGCGAAGGTGCAGAAGCTCTCCGAGTCGGTGAAGGCGCTGGCCGGAGCGGAGTAGCACTGTCCTGGAGCGAACGCGCTTCGTTCACGCGAAGCGCTTTCGCGACCGCTCCTGTGCCTTCCGCGCCACCTCGGCGCGATCGCGCGGAGCGGCGTTGGTCTGAAGCGACTGCAGAAGCGTACGGGCGGCGGCGGTAACATCGTCGACCGCCCGTTCGAACACCTGCTCGTTCACGCGCGACGGGCGCGTCATCCCGCTCAGCTTGCGCACGAACTGCAGCGCGGACGCGCGCACCTCGTCATCGGTTGCCGGCGGCTCGAAGTTGGCGAGCGTCTTGATGTTTCGGCACATGAGTGTGCTCCTCTCGGCAAGTGGTCGGGTCAGATTCTCTGGCTCACCGCGAGGATGTTCCCCTCGCTGTCCTTGAACCAGGCCGTCTTGGCCCCGCCGCCGGTCGCGATTCCGTCGACGGTCTTGAACCCGGGTGTGTCGTAGTTCTCGAAGACGATGCCGCGCTTCTTCAAGTCGGACATCTCTGCCTCGAGGTCCGCCACATCCCAGAACGCCGTGCTCGCCTTGTTCGTCCCTGCCCCCGAGGACTTATAGGCGAAGAAGCGCGAGCCTTTACCGGCTTCGTACATGGCGCCGACTTCATTGGACTCGAGCGCGCGAAAACCCAACGTCCCCTCGTAAAATCTCCGCGCACGCGCGAGGTCGGAAACCGGTACGTATGCGATGATCTGTGACGTGCTCAACATGGGTATCCCCCCGAGGCAGACTGTCAAACGCGGATGCAAACACGCGCCCTGAATTTCATGGGAGACCCGCAATCGCGGGAGTGCGCGCGTTCGCTGGTTCTTGTTCACGCATCAGAGCGCTGGAGGCGGGTCCGGGAAACGGCGTGCGCAGCCCGCCGAGAGGAGCTCGCCCCTCATCCCGCGGCGATGGTCTCCAACTCCTCCCATCGCGCGAGCCGACTCGCGATCTCGCTCTCGATCGCCGACAATCGCTCCTTGGCGGACGCCGTGGCTGCGCCATCGCGGAGCACGACCGGATCGGTGAGCGACGCGTAGATCTCGCTGCGCTCCCGCTCCAGCGCATCGATCGACTCAGGGAGCGACGCGAGCTCGTTCGTTTCCCGGAAGGTGAGCTTGCGCTTCCTGCTGGACCGGTTGGCCGGCGCAGCGCGCGGGCGCCCTTCGGCCTCCGCCAGTGCGCTCGTCTCGCGAGGCGCCGCTCGCGCCGGCGCGCGCTGACGCACCCAATCCGAGTACCCTCCCACGTATTCCCCGACCCGTCCCTCCCCTTCGAGCACGAGGGTGCTCGTGACCACATCGTCCAGAAACTCGCGGTCGTGGCTCACCACCAACAGCGTCCCGGAGAACCCGAGCAGCAGCTCCTCGAGCAGGTCCAGCGTCTCGATGTCCAGATCGTTCGTCGGCTCATCGAGCACGAGCACGTTGAACGTGCGCGTGAACAGCCGCGCGAGCAGCAGGCGATTGCGCTCGCCGCCGCTCAGCGCGCGCACCGGCGTGCGCGCACGGTCCGGCGGAAACAGAAAATCCTGCAGGTAGCCGAGTACGTGCTTGCGAGTGGCGCCGATCTCGACGAACTCCGCGCCATCGGCGATGCTCGCGAACACCGTCCGATCGGGATCGAGCGTCTCGCGAAGCTGATCGAAGTACGCGATCTCGAGATTGGTCCCGAGCCTCACCGATCCGCTGTCCGGTGCGAGCTGGCCGAGCAGAAGCTGCAGCAGCGTCGTCTTCCCCGACCCGTTGGGTCCGATGACGCCCACACGATCGCCTCGTGAGATCGTCGTCGAGAAGTTCGAGATGATCGTCTGCGTGCCGCGCGTGAAGCTCACATCTTTCGCCTCCGCCACGAGCCTGCCGGAACGCTCGGCCTCCTGCGCCTGGAGCTTCACGGAGCCCGTCCGCTCGCGCCGCCGGCTCCGCTCCGCGCGCAGCGCCGCGAGCGCGCGCACACGGCCCTCGTTGCGCGTGCGTCGCGCCTGAATGCCTGTGCGAATCCACACCTCCTCCTTCGCCAACTTCTTGTCGAACTCTTCCCACTCTCGCGCTTCCGCCTCGAGCGACGACGCCTTTCGATCGAGATATCCATCGTAGTCGGCGCCCCAATCGACCAGCCTTCCGCGATCCAGCTCGACGATGCGGGTGGCGAGACGGCGCAGAAAGGCGCGGTCGTGGGTGACGAACAGGAGGGTCACGCCGCGCTCGACGAGAAACGACTCGAGCCACTCGATGGCGTCGACATCGAGATGATTCGTCGGCTCATCGAGCAGGAGCACGTCGGGCTCTCGCACGAGCGCCCGAGCGAGGAGAATCTGCCGCTTGGTGCCTCCGGACGCGTCCGCAAACGTGGCGTTCGCGTCGAGCCCGAGATGGAGCAGCACGGTTTCCACCCGCGTGTTCACCCGCCACGCATTCGAGGCATCCAGCTCGTGATGCAGGCGATCGAGCTCGCGCAGTGCAGCGGGCGTTCCGTCCGCACCCACACGGTGGCTCGCCTGGTGGTAGCGGGCGAGCAGGAGCCCGACTTCCCCGAGTCCGTCGGCAACGACATCGAACGTCGTCCCCTCGACGTCGGACGGCACCTCCTGCTCGAGTCGCGCCACCGTGAGACCGGTCTGACGCACGATCTCACCGCTGTCGGGTGCGATGGTGCCGTCGAGCAGCTTCATCACGGTGCTCTTCCCCGCACCGTTGCGGCCGAGCAGACAGACGCGCTCGCCGCGCTCGATCGCAAGCCGCGCATGATCGAGCACCGGCGCTCCGCCGAACGCAATTCCCACGTCCTGCATGTTCAACAGCGCCATCGCTATGGTGCGCTCGGCACGACCGCCTCGCGCGCGAGCTCATCGAGCATCGATGCGAGGTCCGCACGCCTGGTGCGCGGATTCATCACGGTGACCCGCAGCACGCGGCGCCCGCCGAGCACCGTCGTGGTGATCCATCCGTGCCCCGCCCGGTTGTAGCGCGCGCGGAGATCGAGATTGATCCGGTCGAGCCCGGCCTCATCGAGAGCTCCGTCGCCGACCCAGCGGAAGCACAGAATGTTGGTCTCGGGCACGTGCATGGCTGCGAAGTCGGTCCGCCCCTCCATCAACTCGTGGAGCTGGCACGCGGATTCCGACAGACGGTCGTAGAGAGCAGCCAGCCCCTCCATGCCGTAGCGCTGAATCGCGACCCACACCTTGATCGCGTCCGCCCTGCGCGAACACTGAAAGCTTCGTGTGCCCTGGTCCCATGCGCGGTCACCCTGCACGCCGTGAAAGAGATACGGTGCGTGTTGCGTGAACGCCTGTGTGAGCTCCGCCTCATCGCGCACGAGCAGCATCCCGGCAGCGAGCGGCATCAGCATCATCTTGTGCGCATCCCACGCGAGCGACCGGGCGCGGTGAAGTCCGCGCACGCGGTGCCGGTGCGCAGGCGACAGCATCGCAGACGCACCGTGTGCGCCGTCCACGTGCAGCCAAATGCCCCTGGCCTCGCACAGCGCGCCGATCGTCTCGAGATCGTCGAACGAACCCGTCGCGGTCGAGCCGGCCGTGGCAACCACCGCCATCACGACCCGGCCGTCGCGAGCGAGGCGGTCGAGCATATCTCTCAATACCGAGGTATCCATCTTCCACTCGCGCGACGGTACGATCATCGCGGCGCTCATGCCGAGCCCCAGCTGCGCGACCGCGCGCGAAACGCAGTAGTGCGCATGCTCACCGCACAGCACGACCGGTGGCTTCGCGCCAACGCCCTCCTGCCATGCGTCCGGCAGTGCATGTGCGCGCGCAGCGAGAAGCGCCGTGAACGTCGCTTCCGTGCCTCCCGAGGTGAACGTGCCTCCGGCCTCCTGGCCCCACCCGACGAGCCCCGTCAGCTGTCGCACGAGCTGAGCCTCGATCACCGTGGCCGTGGGAGACATTTCCCAGATCGCCATCGACTGATTGAGTGCGCCGATGAGCGACTCGCTCCACACGGCCGCCGGGAGGGGCGCGGCAACCTGGTGGCCGAGCGACATGGGATGCATGAGCTGATTGGCGTCCGCCATGACCTCGACAGCCAGACGCTCCACGATCTCGTCGAGCGGCCGTCCGTGTCGCGGCAAGGCATCCGCAAAGCGCGCCGCCAGCTCATCCGCGTTACGAGATGTGGATACCGGTCCGTCGCCCGTGCGGGTCGCAGCGAAGTACTCCGCGACGAGGTCCACGAACAGCGCTCCCGCGGCGGAGCTCGTGTCCTCCTCGAGTGCGCGCAGCACCGCCGAGGCGTTGTCGATGTGTGGAGGCAAGCGGAGGTCCGTACGTTGAGGAGTGACGACTGGGCGTGCCACACGAGCGCAGATCGGTTCTCGCGGATAAATCTACTCGGGAAGCCGCGGCGAGATCGCGCTCGCCCCACTCTTGCACGTCGTTCGCGTGCGTGCACACCCGCCGTGCATCAACAGGAGCTCGACCATGGACTCTTCCGCTCGCAGCGCAGGATCTCCGCTCGAACGAATCGCTCGATATCTCCCGCTTGCGCTCGCGCTCGGCTCGCTCGCTTGCAGCACCGGCCGTGCGGCGCGCGCGGATGACGAGCCGGTGAGAACGACGATCGAAGTGCAGAATCAGGGGTTCAACGACATGACCGTGTACGCGTTGCGCGAGGGCGCGCGCACGCGCCTGGGCATCGCTCCGGGCAACGCGACGACGGTTCTCACGATTCCACCCTCGCTGCTGAGCGGCACGACCTTTCTCCGCTTCGTTGCCGATCCGATTGGCGGGAATCGCACGCCCGTGACCGAGGAGGTAGACGTCAGCCCAGGTGATCAGCTCGTGATGATCATCAATCCCGGTGGGTGACCGGCGCCGAAAGAATCACCGCGGCGTCTTCTCCGGCGGGTGATGCGAGTGCTCGTGCCCCGAGTCCCCGTGGTCCGAGCTGTCGCGCGCGCCGCGCTGTTTCATATGGTCCGTCATCATCGAGTCGAACAGCAGCTGCTGAGCCGGATCGAGCACAGCGCGAACTTCGGCCATCGCCCGCTTCATCGTCGAATCATGCGCCGGATTCATGCGGCGCATATCCTTCATTCCGGAGGTATCGTGCGCGCTTCGCATCTGCGCCGCGTACTTCTCGTGGATGGCGTCGATCCTGGTCTTCTGATCGGGCGTGAGACCGAGCTTCGCCATCATCCGCGCATGCTGCGAGGAATCTGAGTGCTGATGATGCCTCGCTTCCGTTGACTGCGCGTGCAGGGCTGGCGCGGCCACGATGGCAGCCGCAAGGACCGTGAAGAGATATCGGCTCATTTGCAATCCTCAATGTGGAGATGGGAATTCGATCTCGTGCACTCTGCGTCTCAGCCGCGCTCGATCTCATCGAGCATGCGGGTCAGCCGGCTCTTCACCTCCTCGGCGATGGGCCGAATGGCGTCGTTCCCGCTCAGCCGTAGCGCCTCGACGGGGTCGAGCACTGCCACGACGCTGTGGCCCGGCTGGTCGGCCGCGTAGACGATCACGTTGCACGGGAGCAGCAAGCCGATGTCCAACTCGGCCTCGAGCGCCCGATGTGCGAGCGGCGGGTTGCACGCGCCAAGGATGACATACGGACGAAAGTTGACACCGAGCTTCTTCTCGAGCGTGGCGGCGACATCGATCTCCGAGAGCACGCCGAATCCTTCGGCCGCG
>DATGDQ010000088.1:0-2436 GCA_035310785.1 Gemmatimonadaceae bacterium
GAAGGCTCCGAAACGACGAATGACGAGCGCTGAGCTTCCGGAGCACGCGCCGCTCTCGGGGCTTTCGCCCATTCGCGTGCTCATCGTGGATGATGAGGCGCTCGGCAGGATTCGCGTGCACGATCTTCTGCGAAACGAGAGCGGGGTGGAGGTGATCGGCGAGGCCGCCGACGGAGAGGCGGCCATCGCGGCCATTCGCGAGCTGAAGCCCGATCTCGTCTTCCTCGATGTACAGATGCCGAAGAAAAGTGGGCTCGATGTCGTGAAGGAGATCGGCGCGGAGCAGATGCCCATGACGATCTTCGTCACGGCGTACGACCGGTATGCGCTCCAGGCATTCGACGTGGCCGCGCTCGACTATCTCGTGAAACCCTTCGACGACGAGCGCTTCGAGCAGGCGTTCCGGCGCGCCCGGCGCTCGCTCGCCCTCGAGGGTGTGGATCGTGCGCGGGCGCAGCTCATACGCCTGTTGCGAGAGAGCGAGGTGGGTGCGCGCGCGCCCACGGCGGCGCCCGCGGCAATGGGCGCCGCGCAGTACCTCGAACGCATCGCGGTCGAGACGCACGGACAGGTGAAGCCGATCCCGGTCTCGCAGATCGACTACATCAGCGCGGCAGGCCCGTACGCCGAGCTGCACGTGGGCGATCGTCGCTACGTGATTCGCGAGGCGATGCAGGCGCTCGAGGATCGGCTCGATCCGAACCGGTTCATGCGCGTGCACCGCTCGGTGATCGTGCGACTCGATCTCGTCGAGGCGCTGCACCGGGGCGGCGGCGGCGACTACGAGCTGCAGATGAGAGGAGGGGTACGGCTGCGCGTGAGCCGCTCCCGACGCGAGGGACTGGAACGCTGGCTGGGAGTAACGCCCCGCGACTGAACCCTGGGAGTCCGATCGCTCGTAGGATTTTCAACGCCCGAACTCCCTCTTTCGAACGATATGACTCGAGACTCCGACTCGACATCTCATCCGCCGCTTGCCGCAGGCGCGCTCGCCGTGCTCGGCGCGCTCATCGTCGCACTGCACATCCTCGTCAATCGATTCTCGCCCTACGGCTTTCAGCGCGACGAATTCCTCTACATGGCGATGGGGCGGCACTTGCGGCTTTGGCGGATGGATTTCCCTCCGTTCATCGCCATGCTTTCGCAGGCGGAGCGCTTCGTGCTCGGCGATTCCATGATCGCACTCCGCCTGGCGCCCGCGCTCACGGCCGGAGTGCTCGTATTCATGGCGGGAGTCATCGCGCGGGAGCTCGGCGGCCGCACCTTCGCGCAGCTGTTTGCCGCGATCGCCGTGGCGACCAGCCCACTGTTCCTGCGCACCGGTGACCTCTTCCAGCCGGTGATACTCGATCAGCTCTGGTGGACGCTCGCCCTGTACGCGCTCGCGAAGCTCGGCACGAGCGCGCCGAGCGATGACAGTCTCTCGACGGAGCCACGATGGTGGATCGCCCTCGGCGTCGCGTGCGGGCTCGGGCTGCTCACGAAGTTCAGTCTGTTGTTCTTAGGCGCGGCGCTCGCCGTCGCGATCATCGTGTCACCGCAGCGCCGCGTGCTGCTCACGCCGTGGCCGTGGCTGGCGGCCGTGATCGCATTCGTGATCGGAAGCCCGAGCATCGTCGGACAGGTGCTGCTCGGGTATCCCGTGATTTCTCAGATGAAGACCTTGCAGAACTCGCAGCTGATGCACGTCTCGGCATGGTCGTTCGTAAGCGGCCAGTTCTACCTCGGCGCGGCGGCACTGCTCGCGCTCGCGGGCGCGCTGTATCTCGTGCTGGCGAGACGGATGCGTGCGTTCAGGCCTGTGGGATGGACGTGCATTGGCGCGTTCATACTGCTGCTCGTGCTGCACGGAAAATCGTATTACATCGGACCGATCTATCCAACGCTGTTCGCCGCTGGAGCGGTCGCGCTGGAGCGCTGGACCGAACGGCAATCCGCAACGGTGACCTTCAGCGTTCGCGCGACGGCGATCCTGGTGCTCGGCGCCTACGCCGCGGTTGGGTCGCCACTCGAGCTCCCGATCTTCTCGAAGGAGACGACTGCGGCGTTCGCATCGCGATCGAAAGTGTCGGGCGCGACACGCACCAACATGGGCGTCGCGCTCAAGCTTCCGCAGGACTACGCGGACATGCTCGGATGGCCGGAGCTGGTGTCGGCGGTCGCACACGCGTACGACTCTCTACCGCCGGAGAAGCGCGCGCAGGCGGTGCTCGGGGCAGACAACTACGGCGAGGCGGGCGCGCTCGAGTACTACGGGCCCCGGCTCGGTTTGCCGCGCGTCGTCAGCTCGGCCGGCAGCTACTGGTTCTTCGGACCGGGCGACAAGCCGGGGACGGTGCTGGTGTCGCTCGGCGTGACGAAGAAAGATCTCGAGCGATGGTACGGAACGGTCACACCCGCGGGGCGCGTGATCAATACGTGGGGAGTGCCCGAGGA
>DATGDQ010000089.1:0-3360 GCA_035310785.1 Gemmatimonadaceae bacterium
GGGGGGAGGTGCGAGAGGTGGAACTGGTGCGATGGCCGGCCCGCTACGCGCACGCCGTCCCGCCGCAACTACGAAGTGAAGCAGCGCGGCGCAGACTCCATCTGCGCCGCGCTGCTTTCATTTCTTCCTGGCCGCCGGAGCCGTCGCGGGAGGAGCCTGGACCCCGCTGAACATGTCCACGACGTACCGCCATTTCCCATCCGCGCCTCGGCGCACGATGTCCGTGTACTTCACCGTCTCGGAGGCGCCGCCCATCTTGAACGTGGCGGTTCCGACCATGTAGGCCAGGTCGCCATTCCCGTACGCAACGGCGGGGGAGAGCACGAAGTCGCTCGCGCCACCCGCAATGAATCCCGCAAGCACTCCGTGAGCTCCCGCCTTGTCCATGATCGGAGCGTCGGGTGGCAGGAACTTGGCGTCGTCGGCGTAGACTGCGAGCACTGCCGCTGTGTCCTTGGCGTTCATGCCCGCGGCCCAGGCGGCGTCGACCGCCTTCGCCGAATCGAGCGCGGCGTCGGACAGTGTCGCGGTGGCTGTCGTCGAGGCGGAAACCGATGACCCGGACTTGGGACTGCACGCGACGGCTACGATCCCGAGCGCGAGGAGGAGCGAGAGGCGCATGAGGGCATGCTCCGGAAGTGAGGAGTGGAACGCGGACCCTGCGGCGGCAGAGCTAAGGTGCCGCGTTCCAGCGCTGCCCGCAACACGCCTCGGCTCCGCGTAGCTTCCGTTCGAGGTAGTATGCGCGCCGCACCACAACCCTTGACCGATCACGGCCTTTCTCCTCCACACACAGTCCCTGTGCACTGGCGTAGGTGTCTTCCTGTGAGAATCGGTGAACCTCGGTTCCGAGTCGGTGAACGGCATTGCCGGACGGCCACGCCGGTGAGAGGATAGAGCGTGGTGATACGTCACAGCGGTCGACGCCGCGCACACACCCTCTCTCTCCCATGGTCTCGCATGAATCGGCTTGCGATTCTCGTCCTTCTCATCTTCTCGGCCTGTCGCGGGACCCAGCCCACCGAGCAATACGGATTCGTCGCCCGCCTCGGCAACGACACCGTCTCCATCGAGCGCGTTTCGCGCCGCGGCGACGAGATCACGAGCGACGAGGTGGATCGTTTTCCGCGCGTCCGTCGCCGGCACACCACGATGCGACTGGCCGCCGATGGAACGATCAAACACCTCGAGATGGACATCCGCACGCCGAGCGAGCCCTCGAACGAGCGTGAGCGCCACGTGACTGCCGATGTGAGCGGCGACTCGGTTCGCATCACCAAGCACGACTCCACTGGCACCAAGAAATACGCGTTCGCAACGGGCGGCGCGCTCACGATGCCTCATCTCCCGCAGATGTACAGCCTCACGGATCTGTATTTCGGTGCGGCGCTCAGGCGTGCCGCCGCGCCGGGCGACAGCGTGACGCTGCGTCAGTACTACATCGACCGCGAGTTCGATCGTTTCCCGCTGCACTCGGGCGTCGTGCACCTGCTCGCGCCGAACAAGGCGGAGATCCATCACGATTGGCTCGCCGGCTATGGCGATGCGACCTTCGATTCGCTCCATCACATGCTCACGTACAACGGTGCACGGTCCACGTACAAGGTCGCCGTCACGCGACTCACCACTGCGTCGGAGCTGCCCGATATCGAGGCGATCGGGGAGCGGTTCGCCGCGCTCGAGACATCTAGTGGCATGAAGCAGCTGAGCGTGCGCGACACTGCGCGCGCCACCATCGGCGCGGCGACGCTTGCCGTCGACTACGGCCGGCCACTCGCGCGCGGCCGCGTGCTGCTCGGCGACGTCGTGCCGTTCGAGGAGGTGTGGCGCACGGGCGCCAATGCGGCGACGCAATTCACCACCTCCGCGCCGATCACGCTCGCCGGAATCCACGTGCCTGCAGGCACCTACACATTGTGGACCGTGCCGCGCAAGGATGGCCACGCGGAGCTGATCGTGAACAAGCAGTTCGGACAGTGGGGAACCGAGTACAATGAAAAGCTCAACATCGGCCAGCAGCGTTTGGTGGTCGACACGACTAAAGCGCCGGTGGAGAAGTTCACGATCTCAGTGATTCCATCGGGCGCCAAGAAGGGAAACCTCACGATGGAGTGGGGCACGTTCCGATGGAGCGCGCCCATAGTCGCCGATCAGTAGCTGATGCCCGTTCTCAGTCCGCCTGAAGCGCAGCCACGGGCGCAATCCGCGACGCACGCCGCGCCGGCACGTAGCTGCCGACCAGCGCCACGACGATGATGGCCAGTGCAGCAATCGCGAACGTCAGCGGATCGGATGCCGTGACGCCGTAGAGTTGAGTCGAAAGCAGACGGGTCGCCACCAGCGCTCCGAATATTCCCAGCAGTGCACCGAAGAGCGCGAGCCGGGAGCCGTCGCGCAGAACGTGCCGAACGACGTCGCGGCGCGTGGCGCCGAGCGCCATGCGCACGCCCATTTCGTGCGTCCGTCGCGCAACGCCGTACGAGACCACGCCGTACACGCCGATCAATGCGAGCCCGAGGGCGAGTGCCGCGAAGCCCACGAGAAGCTGCATCGTGAACCGCTGTTGCGCGATCGAGCGATCGAGCACGTTGTCCATCGTCGCGATGCCGTAGGGCGCAATCGCGCGATCGAGCTGTCGAAAGACGCCTCGCACGGACCCGGTGAGCTGCTCCGGATTACCTTCGGTGCGGACGAGCAGACTCGCGGATGACATGGGCGCCTGCATGATCGGCGGGTACATCGCCGGAGGCGGGTCGGACGCAAGGCCCGCGAACCGCTCGTTGCCGACGACACCGACGATCGTGCGCCAGGTTCCCCAGAAGCGGAGCCGATGCCCGATCGGGCTGTCGCTGGGAAAGTACTTGCGAGCGGCGGCCTCGTTGATGATCACCACGGACGCGCCGTTCGCGTCATCGGAAGGCTGGAAGGCGCGTCCCTGCAGCACCGGCACACCGACGGTCGCGAAGTAGTCGGCGCTCACGGGCCGCGTCGCCAATTCCGCCTGTCCGCTCCGAGCCTCGCCCTCGCGTCCCTCGATCACGAAGCCATTCGTGAATCCGGCGTCGAGCGGATCATTCGATGCGATCGCGACCCGCCGTACGCCGGGGAGCGCGGCGGTTTGCGTCACCAGCTCCCGCTCGAAGGCGACGATTCGCGACCAGCTACGCGGGTAATCCGCGTAGCTCTGCGGATAGCGTGTGCGCGGGAGCTGGAACTGCACCCGAAGCACGTTCGTGGGCGTCCACCCCGGATCCACGCGGCGCAGTCGCCAGAAGCTCTGCATCAACAGGGCGGCGCCCACGAGCAGCACGAGCGCCAGCGCCATCTCCGACATCACGAGCGCGCCACGAACGCGCTGCT
>DATGDQ010000090.1:0-4595 GCA_035310785.1 Gemmatimonadaceae bacterium
GCACGAAGCCGAAGTCGCTGCGCAGGCGGCGACGAACATCGAGCCGGCCGTCTCACGTCTCGAGGAAGAGCTTCTCGTTGCCGATGCCGCGCCCGAGGCGGCGCCGCGCCAGCCGATCGAAGACTCGCGGATGACGGCCTACAGCTCGCCTCCGACTCCCGCCCGTCCGTCCGCACCACGCGCGCCCGATCAGAACGCGTACGGCCGCTCGGGCGATGCGACCACGGCGGGACCGGCGCAGGCGCCGCGACCGGCGGCCGCTCCGGACTGGCAGCGTCCACGGCCCGTCGTGCCAGGTCCACCGCGTCCGAAGCCCGCGTCGTCCGGCGGGTACCCGCCTCGACCCATTGCATCGGCTGCTCCCGGCGGCGCACAGCAGTCCTCATCCGGCTCGGGGCTCGCTCCGCGCAGGGACGACAAGCGTGGCGGCAAACGGAAGAAGGGGAAGCGCGGCGCGGTGGATCAGGAAGCGGTGACGGCGAACATCTCGAAGACGATGACCGCCATGCGCGGCGCCCCCGCGCGTCGAGGCGCTCGCCGGTCCGACGAGCCCTCGTATCGAGAAGAGATCGAAGCACAGCGCGCGGCCGAGGTCGAGCGCGAGAAGACGATCGTGCGCGTGAACGAGTTCATCACCGTGAGTGAGCTGGGTGCGATCCTCAAGGTTCCGCCCACCCAGATCGTGACCTTCACGCTGAAGAATCTCGGCCTCATGGTCACGATCAATCAGCGCCTCGACTTCGATCAGATCGAGCTCATCGCGAGCGAGTTTGGATTCCAGGCGGTGCGCGAGGCTGCGTACGCCGTCGCCGATTCCGCGGACGAAGCTGCCGATGAGCGCGAGGATCTCGTCTCGCGTCCGCCGGTCGTCACGATCATGGGTCACGTCGACCACGGCAAGACGTCGCTCCTCGACTACATCCGCAAGGCGAACGTGGTCGCCGGCGAGGCTGGCGGGATCACGCAGCACATCGGCGCGTACCACGTCACGCTCGCGAACGGAAAGACCATCACCTTCCTCGACACGCCGGGCCACGAGGCATTCACGGCCATGCGCGCGCGCGGTGCGCAGGTAACGGACATCGTGGTGCTCGTGGTGGCCGCCGATGACCAGGTGATGCCGCAGACCATCGAGGCCATCTCGCACGCCAAGAACGCCGGCGTGCCCATGGTGATCGCGATCAACAAGATCGACCTTCCCGCGGCGAACGTGCCCAAGGTGAAGCAGGAGCTGCTGCAGCACGGCGTCGTGCTCGAGGAGTTCGGCGGCACCACGCTCGCCACCGAGATCTCCGCGAAGAAGGGAACCAACGTCCCCGATCTACTCGAGCAGATTCTGCTCCAGGCCGAGATTCTCGACCTCAAGGCGAATCCGAACCGGCGCGCCAGCGGTGTCGTCGTCGAGGCGCAGCTCGATGCGGGGAAGGGTCCCGTCGCGACGGTGCTGATCGAGAACGGCACGATCCACGTCGGCGAGGATTTCATCGTCGGCATGTACTCGGGCCGCGTGCGCAACCTGTTCGACGAGCGCGGCAAGCCGGTCAAGAGCGCAGGTCCCGCGATCCCCGTGCAGGTGCTCGGCATGGACGGTGTGCCGATGGCCGGCGATCAGCTTCGCGTGGTCGAGGATGCAACGTCGTCGCGCGAGATCGCGCAGCG
The DNA here is from genome assembly GCA_035310785.1 of Gemmatimonadaceae bacterium. GTDB lineage: Bacteria > Gemmatimonadota > Gemmatimonadetes > Gemmatimonadales > Gemmatimonadaceae > FEN-1250. The sequence continues at coordinate 1,660 of DATGDQ010000090.1, forward strand.
TCGCCAGCGACTCGACCGCGAAGCGAAGAGCCGACGCACCTCGCGCGCGGCCGTGTCGCTCGAAGACTTCATGTCGCAGGCGGCCGCGGGGCTCGTGCAGTCGCTGCGACTCGTCATCAAGGCGGACCAGGGCGGACCGGCGGAAGCGCTCGCCGATGCGCTCGGACAGCTCTCGACGAGCGAGGTGCGCGTCGAGGTCATTCACCGCGGTGTGGGCGCGATCACCGAGAGCGACATTCAGCTCGCCAAGGCGTCTGGCGCCATCATCATCGGCTTCCACGTGCGGCCGGACAACAACGCGCGCGCAGCGGCCGAACGCGAAGGCGTGGAGATCAAGCTGTACCGGATCATCTACGAGGCCGTCGCGGAAGTGCGCGCGGCACTCGAGGGGCTGCTCCGTCCGGACGAGAAGGAGGTCACGCTCGGCGAGGCCGAGGTTCGCGATCTCTTCAAGGTGCCGCGCATCGGTGTCATCGCCGGCTCCTTCGTGCGCAGCGGGGTGGTCAACCGCGCGGGCAACGTTCGCGTCATCCGGGACGGAGTGGAGATTTACAGTGGCACGATCGGATCGCTGCGTCGCTTCAAGGATGACGTGAAGGAGGTCCGTGAGGGCTTCGAGTGCGGTATCGGCATCGAGAACTTCAATGACCTCAAGGTCGGAGACGTGATCGAGTGCTATCGCACCGAACAGATCGCACGCACCCTCTAGAGCGTAACCGGATCGGCGCGCACGGGCATCTGCATCGCCCCGTGCGTGTCGCCGGATTCTCGCCGAGGTTCTGATGGCTCACGATAACAGACGTTCCGAGCGAGTGGCCGAGGCCATTCGCATCGAAGTGGCGACCTTTCTCACGGAAGGGGCGAAGGATCCGCGCATCGTCGGGTTCGTCACGGTCACTGGAGTCGAGGTGACGCATGATCTTCGGCACGCGAAGGTATTCGTCAGCGTGATGGGCACGGAGAAGGAGCAGCGCACGACGCTCGAGGGGCTCGCGAGCCTGGCGCCGCATCTGCGCTCGCGCCTCGCGAAGTCGCTCAAGCTGCGCTTCGCACCGGAGCTCGAATTCCGTCACGATCCGAGCGTGGAGCGCGCCGCGCGCATCGAGACGCTGCTGGCGCAGGTGAAGAACGGGCGCCTGGAGCACGAGGCCGAGCAGGCGGACGCCGACGATCGTGTGGAGGGCTCGACCGATTGACGCGATGCTCCTCGTGGACAAGCCGGCCGGCATCACCTCGCACGACGTCGTGAGCGTCGCTCGCCGCGCGCTCGGCGAGCGACGCATCGGACACGCCGGCACGCTCGATCCGTTCGCGACGGGACTGCTCGTGCTGCTCACGGGTCGCGCCACACGTGTGCTGCCATACGTGGAGGGCGAGCCGAAGGAGTACGAGGCGACGATTCGCTGGGGCGCCGAGACCGACACCGACGATGCGACCGGCGCGGTCACGCGCGAAAGCTCGTACGTGCCCCCTCGCGAGGCCCTCGATCTGGCGGTCGTGTCACTGACCGGCCGAATCGAGCAGATGCCGCCGAACTACTCCGCGAAGCAGGTGGGTGGGCGTCGCGCGCATGCCGCCGCTCGCGGCGGCGCGCCGCTCGCGCTCGCGCCCGCTTCCGTGTTCGTCCACAGCTGGACGATACGCTCGCACCGCGAGATGGAGACCGATGTCACGATCGTCTGCGGCGGCGGCACCTACATTCGCGCCCTTGCACGCGATCTCGGCCGCGCGGTAAACGGTGCCGCGCATCTCGCTGCGCTCCGTCGCACGCGAAGCGGCCCCTTCGATGTGTCGGGCGCGAACTCGTTCGCGGATCTGCGGGACGGCCGCGCGGCGCTTCGCTCGCCGCGCGAGGCGATCCCATCTCTCCCCGCGCAGCGCGTGTCGGATGAAGAGGCGTCGAAGCTCGCGCGAGGAATGCGCGTGAGTGCCGGCGTCGAGGGCGAGCGCGCGGCACTCGTGAGCGAGGCAGGCGCGCTGCTCGCGATCGCGGAGCGCTGCGGTGAGCAGTGGCAACCACGCGTGGTGCTGACACATGGCTGAGAAGTTCCGTACCTGGAACGATTCCGGTCTGCCGCCCACCGCGCGCGGGACCACGCTCACGGTCGGCACGTTCGACGGCGTGCATCGCGGGCATCAGCGCGTGCTCGAGTGCATCGCGCGGCGCGGAGACGAGATGGGGCTCAGCAGCGTCGTCGTCACGTTCGATCCGCATCCGCTCGAGATCGTGCGCAAGGAGGCGGCGCCGCCGCTGCTCACGCTGCCGTCGGAAAAGATCGAGGTGATCGCCGAGAGCGGGATCAACTATCTCGCGATCGTGCCGTTCACGAAGACGCTGCAGCGCTACGATGCCGCTGCGTTCGTCGATCAGATCCTGCGGCAGCGCTTTCACGTGAAGCATCTGGTGATCGGGCACGACCACGGCTTCGGGCGCGGCCGCGCGGGCGATGTGGAGGTGCTTCGCCGGCTCGGCGAGACGCGCGGCTTCACGGTGGAGGTCATCTCGGCGGTCGACGGCATCGACGGCGTGCCCATCTCGTCCACGATAATTCGCCAGGCCGTCGCGGCCGGGGATCTCGAGCGCGCGGCGCGCCTCCTCGGACGTCCGTACTCGATCGCCGGACGCGTGCAGAGCGGCGATCGCCGCGGGCGGCTGCTCGGATTTCCGACAATCAACCTCGGGGCGCCCTCCCCGCGCAAGCTCCTTCCGCCGGCCGGAGTGTACGCCATTCGTGCGCAGACGCATCTCGGTCACTTCGGCGGCATGATGAATCTGGGTACGCGCCCGACGTTCGGTGACGAAGCGATCGCGATCGAGGCGCATCTCTTCGATGCGGAGGGCGATTTCTACGGCCGCACCGTGCGGATCGATGTGCTTGCGCGCCTCCGCGACACGAAGAAGTTCGACGGCGCCGAGGCGCTCGTTGCGCAGCTGC
>DATGDQ010000091.1:0-17034 GCA_035310785.1 Gemmatimonadaceae bacterium
AACTCACGAGTGCCTCGAGCGCGATCGCGATCAGCGCGAGGCCGAGCGGCCATCGATACTCCTCCGTATAGCGCACGTACGTGTGCGCGCGCACCGGCTCCTGCTCGAGCTGGTCGATCTGCTGATAGATTCGTTGCAGCGCCGCCGCGTCGACGGCGCGAAAGTAGCGTCCGCCGGTAGCCGACGCGACGTCGCGAAGCAATGCCTCGTCGATCTCGACGGGGCGATACTCGTAGCGCATCCCCATCAACCCGCGGCCCACGGGTACGGGCGCCATACCGATGGTACCTGCTCCGATCGTGTAGATCTTCACGCCCACGGCGGCTGCAGCCTGCGCCGCGGTGCGTGGATCGATTGCTCCTCTGTTGTTCTCACCATCCGTCAGCAGGATGAGGACGCGCGAACGGCCGGGCGCGCTGCGAAGACGATTGGCGGCCGTCGCGATGGCGGTGCCGATGGCCGTGCCGTCCTCGAGCTGTCCCGCCTGCAGATTGTCGACCGCGGCGAGGAGCACTGGATAGTCCACCGTGAGCGGCACCTGCGTGAGCGCCTCGCCGGCGAAGGCCACGAGTCCGATGCGATCGCTGTGCCGGCCCAGGATGAACTGCTTGACCTTGTCCTTCGCGACCTCGAGGCGATTCTGCGGTTGAAAGTCCTCCGACAGCATCGAGCTCGACAGATCGATCGCGATGACGATGTTGATCCCCTGGCTGTCGACGTTCTCCGTGTGCGCGCCCGAGCGCGGGCGCGCCAGCGCGACGATCAGCCCGGCCAGCAGCAGAATGCGGAGTGTGCCGAGCAGTCGACGCGTGAACGCGCCGCCGCGGCGGCCGCGTGCGAGGACATCGCTGCGCGAGAAAACGATCGCCGGTGCGCGCCGGCGCCGGCGCCAGATCCACCACATGGGGATCAGCAGCAGCAGCAGCAGCACGTACGGCGCCGCAAAGTCGATCGTCGGAAGATCGAGCTGGTCCATCATGCCGCGCGCTCCGACTTGTCGGCGGACTCCGCGCGATGGAGCACCGCTTCTTCCGTGGATTCCACGATGCCGCGCGTCTCGCGCGCGAGCTCTCTCGCCCGCGCCTCCGTGACCGGCCACCCCGCGTACTTGATGAGATCGGCCGCGGCGAGCACCGGCACGAGCCGCGCGAGCGGCACCGGTGCATCGGCGCGCAGCACTGCGAGCAACTCCGTGGATGTGAGCGATAGTGCCGACCCGGGAACGCGCGTCGCGAGATACGCGCGCAGCACGTCGATGTGCAGCGCGACGTAGCGTCCACGCTCTCCCGCTTCCAGCAGCGCGAGCTCATCGATGCGCGCAAAGTCGCGCTGTGCATCCGCGAGCGCGCCCCTCCCCTCGTGCGCGGGCGCCGGCCGGCGACGGAGCCGGCGGCGGAGGAGCCAGAGCAGAAGCGCGAGCAGCAACAATCCGCCGGCGATCCACGGCCACAGTACCGGAGGCGCCACGATCACATCGCGCGCGGGTCGCGGCACGCGCCCCGTGGAGTCGTTGGGCCGCACGCTCCTGACCATCACCGGCAGCTCCGGGATCGCGTAGCGGTGATCCGTACCGCCCGCCGAAACCACGAGGCTGCCCAGTGTCACGTGCTGCGCACCGACGGACCATGCGACGAGCCGGTAGATCGCCGTGCGCTCGACGGCCGTCGTGTCGCTGCCGAGAAGCTCCCGTTTTGGATCGACCGCTTCCACCGCCACGCCGCTATCCGGACCCACGGGGAATCCGATTTCCGCTCCCTTGGGCGCCCGCACACGCACGCGTACGACGAAGTGCTGGCCCACGGTGACCGTGTCCGGCTGCACGCTCGTGCCCATCTGCACCTGCTGGGAGCGCGCGGTGTCGGGGGCGATCCGCTGCGCGGCCGCCGAGGGCTCCACGGCCTGCCAGACGAGCAGCAGCGCGGCCGCAATCATCTGCGGCGCCTGGTGCTGCGCCGCCGAAAGAACTTCAGCAGCGGCTCGATGTAGCTGCGATCGGTGCGCACCGCGATCTCGTCGATCGCGAGGCGGCGAAGGAGATGCGTGCGCGCGGCGCGCTCCGCTCGCAACGCATCGTCGTAGCTCGCCCGCACTCGCGGGTCGCTGGTATCCACCTCGATGGTCGCACCGGTCTCCGGATTCGCGAAGCGCGCGAGCCCGATGTCGGGAAGCGCGAGCTCGTGCGGATCCTCGACTGTCACCGCAACCACGTCGTGTCGCTGCGCGAGCAGCTTGAGCGGACGCTCGGCGTTCGGATCCACGAAATCGGAGAGCAGAAAGACGATCGCACGATTCGGGAGCATCTTCATGAGATAATCGATGGCGCCGCCGATGTCCGTTCCCCGGCCAACCGGGTCGAGCAGCAGCAGATCACGAATGACGCGCATCGCGTGCCGGCGCCCTTTGCGCGGCGGAACCACGTGCTCCACGCGATCCGTGAACATCAGCGTCCCCACGCGATCGTTGTTGCGAATCGCGCTCATCGCGAGCACCGCGGAAAGCTCCGTCGTCAACTCGCTCTTGAAACGCGATACGGTGCCGAAGCGCTGTGAGCCCGACAGATCGGCCGCGAGCATCACCGTCAGCTCACGCTCCTCGATGTAGCGTTTGACGTAGGGGTGCCGCATGCGCGCGGTGACGTTCCAGTCGATCGAGCGCACCTCATCGCCCGCCTGATACTCCCGCACCTCGGCGAACTCCATTCCCTGTCCCTTGAACACGGAATGGTACTCGCCACTGAAGACCGTGTTCACCAGGCCGCGCGTGCGGAGCTCGAGCAGGCGGACCTGCCGCAGCATTTCGGGCGAGACCACCGCCCCCATCAGGGAGCCTCGATCGCCGCCAGCACGCGCGTGACGATCGCGTCGCTCGTCACCTCTTCGGCTTCCGCCTCGTACGTGGTGAGCACGCGATGACGAAGCACGTCGGGCGCGATCGCCTTCACGTCATCCGGCGTCACGAAGCTGCGCCCGCGAAGGAACGCGTGCGCGCGCGCGGCCTGCGCGAGAAAGATCGTCGCGCGCGGGCTCGCACCATACTCGATGAGCGGGGCGAGATCCTTGAGTCCCGCGTCGGCCGGCGCCCGCGTCGCGTGCACGATGTCCACGATGTAATCGACGATGCGATCATCCAGGTACAGCTCCGTGATGCGCTTGCGCGCCTCGAGAATCGCCTGCGGCGTCGCGGCGTGCTCGATCGGAATCGCCTGGCCGCCCGCCATCCGGCGCATGATCTCCTTCTCTTCCGCTCGCGACGGATAGCCGACGTGCAGCTTGAGCATGAAGCGATCGACCTGCGCCTCCGGAAGCGTGTACGTGCCCTCCTGTTCGATCGGATTCTGCGTGGCGAGCACGAGGAATGGCTCCTCGAGCACGTACGTGGTGCTGCCGATCGTGACCTGCTTCTCCTGCATCGCCTCGAGCAGCGCCGCCTGCACCTTCGCCGGCGCGCGATTGATCTCGTCGGCGAGAATGATATTCGCGAAGATCGGCCCCTTCTTCGCGCGGAACTGACCGGTCTGCTGGTCGAAGATCTGCGTGCCGAGCACGTCGGCGGGGAGCAGATCCGGGGTGAACTGGATGCGCTGGAAGGTCGTGCTGATCGTTTCGGCGAGCGTTTTCACCGTCAGCGTCTTCGCGAGCCCGGGCACGCCCTCGAGCAACACGTGTCCACCCGTGAGAAGACCGATCAGCAGGCGCTCCACCATGTATTCCTGCCCCACGACGCGGCGCGCCACCTGCTCGAGCAGTGCGTGCACCATGAGCGTGTCGGACGATGTCACCGGGCGCGCGGGCGCGCTTTCACTGCCAGTAGTCATGATTGAAGTATGGCTAGCGCGCGGATTCAGTGAGCGCGGTGATGATCTCGTGCTCGCGATTCGAAAGCGGACGCGTCTCTCCGCTGGGGAGCTGGCCGAGCTTGACGGGACCGTAGCGCACACGAACGAGTCGCTGCACGAAGAGGCCGAGCGCCTGGCAGAAGCGGCGGATTTCATGATTTCTGCCTTCGGCGATCGTGATCGCAAGCTCCCAGTATCCGCGACCGATCGACTTCGCTTCGATGTCCTTGGGGATGACGAGGCCGTCGTCCAGCTGCACGCCGAGGCGCGCGCTGCGAACCGCCGCGGCCGCGTCGCCTCGCACCGTCGCGATATAGGTGCGCTCGATCTCACTGCTCGGATGCGTCAGCGCGTTCGCCCCGATACCATCCGTCGTGAAGAGCAGCACGCCTTCGGTGAGATAATCGAGGCGGCCAACGTACGTGAGACCCGGAATGTTCGGGAGCAGATCGAACACCGTTTCGCGCCCCTCCGGATCGGAGCGTGTGGTGAGCACGCCGGGCGGCTTGTTGAGGACGAGCCATTGCTCGATGCGCGGCGGCTTCACGACGGTGCCATCCACCGCGATTTTGTCGCGATTCGGGTCGACGACCTGTCCGAGCTGCGCCGGCGCGCCGTTCACCGTCACCCGACCCGCGGACACGAGATCCTCGGATTTGCGACGCGACGCGACACCCGCGCGCGCGAGGGCGCGCTGAATGCGCATGGAGCTGTTCGTGCTCATGACGCCGCTCTCACAGCGCGCGCGGCTGTGCGCGCAGTGCCACCGCGAGCTCGTCTGCGCGCGGCAGCTCGCCGAGATGCCGCAGCGCGAACTGCTCGAGAAACACGGGCGTCGTGCCGTACAACAACGGCCGTCCCAACCCCTCGGCGCGACCCACCACATCGATGAGTCCGCGCTCGAGCAGCGTCCGCAGCATCCCTCCCACGGCGACGCCGCGTATCTCCTCGATCTCGGCGCGACCGATCGGCTGCCGGTACGCGACGATCGCGAGCGTCTCCAGCGCGGCCGCGGAGAGTCGCGCCGGCCGGGTCGCGAGCTGCGCCCGCTCGATCGTTTCCGTGTACTCGGGGCGCGTCAAGATCTGCCAGCCGCCGCCGAGCTCCACGAGCTCGATCCCATGGCCCTCGCTGTCGTAGCGCGCGCGCATCTCGTCGAGCGCCTGGATCAATTCGGCGGCGGAGGCAGTGGGGTCCAGCGCTGCGAGCTCGTTCGCGGGGAGCGGTCGTCCACTCGCGAAGAGCGCAGCCTCAAGCAGCTTCGCTAGCGGCGTCACGCAAGATCTCCACGTTCGCAAAGGGACGCAGCTGCACGAGCCGGAGCTCACTGCGGCGCGCGAGCTCGAGCAGCGCGAGCAGCGCTGAGAGAATCTGCCACGGCGCGGCGTCGGGAGCGACGATGTCGCGCCACCACGCGTGCCCGCGATGCGCCATCACCGAGAGAATGGTGTCGATCGCGCCGTCGACATCGAGCGCGCGCGACACCACCTCGTGCATGAACGGCTCACGCGAGATGCGCAGCACACGATCCACGGCCGCGAGCAACTCGGGCAAGGTGAGCGCGAGCGGTGCGAGCGGCGCGGCCGCCGGCTGCGGCAGGTAGCCGCGTGAGAAGCGGTCGCGCCGGTCATCGCCGCGAAGCTGCAGGATGTCCACCACTTCGCGCATCTGTTGATACTCGAGCAGCCGGCGCACGAGCTCTGCGCGCGGATCATCCCACTCCTCGTCATCGCCACGGCGGGGGAGCAGCATCTGCACCTTGATGCGAAGCAATCCGGCGGCCATCTCGAGGTACTCGGCCGCCTCCCCGAGGCCCAGCGAATGGATGCGGAGGAGAAACTGCTCGCAGATGCGCGCGATGGGGATGTCCGCGATCTCGACCTGTTCCTCGCGGATGAGCGTGAGCAGCAGATCGAGTGGCCCCGAGAAATGCTCGAGCTCGACGACGAATGGTGCCGCGCCCGAGTCGAGCGGCGCGAGGGTGGCGCTCACCGAACTCCGGGCGCGAATGGAGGCACTGGGTGCATGAGCAGGTCACGGAGAAGTGAGGAGGGGGAGATCGCCACGGCGAACACTCCGCCCGCAAACGAATTGAGGGTACGCGGATCACCCTGCCTGCGTGCTGCAGGGGCACGTCTTCGCTCGTGCGCCACGAACGCGAACAAGAAGGCGGGAGCGGTCTGGAGACTCTCGATGAGCGTGCTTTGATCCAATGCGACGCGGGGGTCCGGAGTGGGCGGGCGGAGGGGCGTCGGCGAGTAAGGTAGCGGCGGCGTGGACGCGTGTCAAAGTTAAGTAGCGCCTTGACATACCCGCTCCGGAGCACATAACTTTGGGGCTCAAATCGCGCCCATCAGCCTCAGAGTATCTGGAGAGTTTCGTGCCCAATATCGCCTCCGCGAAAAAGAACATGCGGAAGTCTCGCGCCGCCGCCATTCGCAACCGCGCCCAACGCTCGGCGCTGCGGACCGCGCTCAAGAATGCCGCAACGCCCGATGCGACGCCCGAGGTGAAGACGCTCGCGGTGCAGCTGCTGGACCGAGCGGCGCGAAAGGGGCTCATCCACAAGAATGCAGCGGCTCGTCGCAAGAGCCGTCTCGCGAAGCCGGTGGGCGCCGCATAACTCCAGGGTCGGATCGGAACGCAAAGGGCCGGGACACCATCCCGGCCCTTCGTGCATCCAGCTGCCCCGCGATTCGTCGAGCCGGAATCAGAGCGCCGCGAGCTCCGCGCCACAGCGCTCGCAGTACCACTCGGTGGGATAGTTCAGCGTGCCGCACTCCTGGCACTTGAGCGTCTTCACCTGCTCCGGCGGCGACTCCTTGAGGTAGGACGGAACGCTGTCGCGCCCTCCCGGCTTGGGGTGACGCGGCTCCGCCGCCGGCGTGGCCGCATCGGGCATGATGAGCGGCAGCCCGCTCGCGGCCGCGGGCATCGGTTGCGAAGGACGCTGCTTGACGGGAGGCGTCATCGGCATCGTCTGCATCGGCTCGGGAACCACTGGCGCGGGCGGCGGCGCCGAGCGCTCACGCTGCGATCCAGCGGAGCTCTGGTCTCGTGAGCCGCTCACGGCTCCGTGATCGCCGGAGTTGCGATCGACCATTGTCTTCAGAAACTCGAGATCATCGAACGGATTTCCCTCGAGCGCCTTGTCGGGAGCCTTCTCGGTGGGGCGCGAACCGGACGTGCGCGGCGGCGGAGGCGAGGGCGGCGCACCCAACGCGTTCTCGAACGACAGCTCCCAATCATCCGGCGTAGGCGCGCGCGGTGCGTTCGGAGACGGAGGAGCGACCGGCGCGCCGGAGTCCACGAGACGCACACGCGGCATCTCCGGCGTAGAGGACTCGCCGCGAGATTGGTCCGTGGAGACAGCGGCCGGCGGGAGCGGCGCCGTGCCCACGTCGAGCAGATGCCGCAGCTGTGAAAGCTCGGCCTGCACACGCGCGCGCTCGGCGCTCAGCTTCTCGATGGCACTGCTCGTGCGGCCGGTCACCTCTGCGAACTGCTCGGACGCGAGCTCACCAACCGTGGCGCGAAGCTCCGCCTCGGCCGCCTCGTCGCGGTGCTTGGCCTCCTCGGTGTCGAGCGCCGTCAACCGATCGATGAGTGTGCTCTCGGTTTCCTGGAGCGCCGTGCGGTGGGTGCGCAGCTCTTCGACTACGCGCTGCAGGCGCGCGCCGTAGTCGGCGTGCACACGCGTGTAGATGTGCACCGGCGTCGTAGCGCGCTTCGCCTCCAATGCGCTCAGCCACGCTTCGAAGCGTTGCCGCTCCTCGTAGAGCGCGGTGACTTGCTCGAATTGGGTTTGCGTTGCCGCCTTCGCCATGCCTCACTCCCTGCGTACCAGGTCCTGACAGCCATCACGTCTGTGCCGCACCATCCGCCCTTCACAGGGTGGACAGCAAAGTGACCGGTCGCGCCAGCCAAGTGTAACATTCCTTTGACCTTGACCGCTACTTCCCGCGAACGGTAACGCGCACCCGTCGCGGCGATGCCGTCCCTCGACTCAGCTCGACGCGGTCTCACTCGCTCGATGCACGACGGCTCCGCCAACCACGGTGTAGACGGCACGCCCGCGCAGGGACTTGCCCGCGTACGGTGTGTTTCGGCCTTTCGAGAGGAACGTGGCGGGGTCCACCGACCATTCGTATGTCGGATCGAAGACCGTGACGTCCGCCACCGAGCCCTTGGCCAGCGTGCCACCCATGAGCCCGAACAACCGCGCCGGACGCGTCGACATGCGGTCGACGAGAGTGCGAAAGTCGATCACGCCGCCGTCCACGAGCTCCGTGACGACGAGTGCAAGGGCCGTCTCGAGCCCGACGATTCCGAACGGCGCATCGGCGAACTCGCGATCCTTCGCGTCGTAGTGATGCGGTGCGTGATCCGTCGCGATCAGATCGATCGTGCCATCGCGCAGCGCCTGCCGCAGTACTTCCACGTCTTCTTCGGTGCGCAGCGGTGGATTCATTTTGGCAGCCGTGCGATAGCCTTCCACCGCGCTCTCGGTGAGCGTGAGATGATGCGGCGTGACCTCCGCCGTCACGTTGATGCCGCGCTCCTTGCCCCAGCGAATCAGCTCGACGCTTCCCTTCGTGCTCATGTGCGCGAGGTGCACGTGTCCGCCGGTGCGACGCGCGAGGAGGATGTCGCGAATCACCATGATCTCCTCGGCCTCCGCGGGAATTCCCTTGAGGCCGAGTCGCGCGCTGACGATCCCTTCGTTCATGGAGCCGCCGTGCGCGAGGGTCAGCTCCTCGCAGTGATCGATCACGGGAATGCCGAAGGTCTGCGCGTACTCGAGCGCCGTGCGCATGAGGTGCGCGCTCACCACCGGGCGTCCGTCATCGCTCACGGCGACGGCGCCTGCGCCCACCATCTCCCCGAACTCCGCGCGTGATTCGCCCTTCTGGCCGACGGAGATCGCCCCGACCGGGTGCACGCGAGCCGCCGGGACGCGACTCGCCTGGCGAATGATGAATCCGACCGCGGCCTGGTTGTCGGTGACGGGCTCGGTGTTCGGCATCGCGCAGATCGCGGTGAAGCCGCCGGCCGCCGCGGCGCGCGCGCCCGTCGCGATCGTCTCGACATCCTCGCGGCCGGGCTCGCGCAGATGACAGTGCACGTCGATGAGTCCCGGCACCACGTACGCTCCGGCGCAGTCGAGCACTTCCGCCCCATCGGGACGCCCGAGGCCCCGACCCAGCGCCTCGACCTTTCCTCCGCGCAACAGCACGTCCGCAACTTCGTCGCGGCCCGTGGCCGGATCGATCACGTGCCCGCCCTCGAGCAGGACATCCCGCGTGGCGCGCGCCATCAGCGATCGGCCCCGCTCATGCCCTTCGCGGCTTCGGCGAGCTCCGGCCTTCCGCCCGCGAGGAGATAGAGCACAGCCATCCGCACCGCCACGCCGTTGGTCACCTGGTTGAGAATCACACTGTGCGGCCCGTCGGCAACGTCGGAATCGATCTCGACGCCACGATTCATTGGCCCGGGATGAAGAATCAGCACGTCTCGCTTCGCGCGGTCGAGCCGCTCCCGCGAGATCCCGAACACGCGATTGTATTCGCGAAGCGATGGGATGTAGCCGGCCGTCATGCGCTCGAGCTGAAGGCGAAGAATGTTGAGCGCCTGCGCCCATTCGATCGCTTCCTCCACGCGCGGGAACACGGTGACACCGAACTCCTCGATCGCGTGCGGCAGAAGCGACTTGGGACCGCACACCGCCACCTCGGCACCCATCTTCCGCAGGCCCCAGATGTTCGAGCGCGCGACGCGCGAATGCAGCACGTCACCGACGATGCACACGCGCAGCCCCTCGAGCGTGCCGAAGTGATCGCGCAGGGTGAGCATGTCGAGCAGCCCCTGTGTCGGATGCTCGTGCGTCCCATCACCAGCGTTGATCACGTTGCTCTCGATGCGGTCCGCGAGAAAGCGCGCCGCGCCCGACGCACCGTGACGGATCACGACCATGTCGATCCGCATCGCCTCGAGATTGCGCGCGGTGTCGACGAGCGTCTCGCCCTTCTGCACGCTCGAGCCGGACGACGCAATCGAGACCGTATCGGCGGAGAGGCGCTTCTCGGCGAACTCGAACGAGATGCGCGTGCGCGTGGATGCCTCGAAGAACAGGTTGACGATCGTCTGTCCGCGGAGCGCCGGTACCTTCTTGATCGCGCGCTCGCTGATCTCCTTGAAGGGAACGGAGGTGTCGAGAACGAGGCGGATCTGATCGGGTGTGAGCGATTCGAGGTCGAGGAGATCCTTCCCGAGTGCGCTCGTCACTTGTGCTCCGCGCGAACGACAACGACCGCGTCCCGGCCGTCGAGCTCCTCGACCAGTACGTCCACCCGATCCCCGGCCTCGATCGACAGCTTCTTGCCGACGATGTCGGCGTGGATGGGCAGCTCACGTCCACCGCGGTCGACCAGAACCGCCAGCGACACGCGCGACGGGCGCCCGAAGTCCGCGAGCTCGTCCAGCGCGGCTCGCACCGTGCGTCCGGTGTAGAGCACGTCGTCCACGATCACGACGCGCTTGCCATCGAGATTCCACGGGAGATCCGTCGGGCCGACCACGGGGCGCGGGCCGACGGTTTGCAAGTCATCGCGGTAGAGCGTGATGTCGAGGGCGCCGCGAGGCACCTTCACCTTCTCGCGCTCGTAGATCGTGCTGACGATGCGGTCCGCCAGTTGAACGCCGCGGCGCTGAATTCCGACGACGATCAGGTCGTCGGTTCCATCGTTCAGCTCGACGATCTCTTCGGCCATGCGGCGCAGCGTTCGATCCACCGCGCGTGCGTCGAGCAGGGTAGAATTGTCAGTTGTCATCGCCCGGCAATATGTCGCCGGCGCGACCCAGAATGAAGGGTGCGTAGTCCGGAGGTTCCGCGAATGCTGCATTGGGTGAGACATCTGATCGAGAGCTACGGCTATGCGATCGTCGTGGTGCTCGTGTTCGCGGAAGGAATCGGACTTCCACTGCCGGGAGAGACCGCGCTTCTCACGGCCGCCGCCGTGGCCGCGCAGAGCCACCGGCTCTCGATCATCGGAGTGATCATCGCCTCGTTCCTCGGCGCTGCCGGCGGCGGAATCGGTGGCTATTGGATCGGCAAGTCGGGAGGGCTCGCGTTCCTGGAGCACCGCGGCCGCATCATCGGGATCACGAGGCAGCGCATCGCGCGCGCGCGGAAGTTCTTCACCGAACACGGTCCGAAAGCGGTATTCTTCGCTCGCTTCATCGCGATCCTGCGCATGTTCGCCGGACTGCTCGCCGGCGTGACGAACATGCGCCTCGGTATCTTCATGCTCTGGAATGCGCTGGGGGCGCTCACGTGGTCGATTCTGTTCGGCACCCTTGGCTATGTCTTCGGCAACAATCTGCCGAGGCTCGAGCATCTCGTCGGCCGCACGAGCCTCATCGCGTTCGTCGTGGTCGTGGTGGTCGGCATCATCGTCTGGCATCACCGGAGCTCCCGAACGGGGATCCTTCCGAGCTCGAAATCCGGCTGACGCCCACCTCGCTTCTCCTTCGCCACTCGTGACGCAACCCTTGGCCGCACCTGCGCGCTTTCTCGGGCGAGCGTCGGACGTCGTGGCCGCGGCGCTCCGCGGCCGCGCCGCGCGCCTGCTCGTCGGGCTGGTGCTCGCGAACCTCGCCGTGTGGGCATGGGCGCTCACGGCGTTTCACGCCTATCCGCTGCTGCTCGGCACCGCACTCCTGGCGTACGGGCTCGGCGTTCGCCACGCCATCGACGCCGATCACATCGCCGCCATCGACAACGTCACGCGAAAGATGCTGCACCACGGGGAGCGGCCGATCGGCGTCGGCTTCTTCTTCTCGCTCGGCCACTCCACCGTGGTCGTGCTGGCGTCGGGTGCGATCGCGGTGACCGCCACGGCACTCACGCGCCAATTCGCGGCGTTTCACGCGATCGGCAGCATGATCGGCACGATCGTCTCGGCGCTCTTCCTGCTCGCGATCGCGATCATGAACGGATTGGTTCTCATATCGGTGTATCGCACCTTTCACCGCGTGCGTGCCGGCGGCGAATACGAGCACGACGACATGAACGCGCTGCTGAGCGGCGGCGGCCTGCTCGCGCGACTCTTTCGCCCGCTCTTCGGCATGATCCACGAGAGCTGGCACATGTATCCGCTGGGATTTCTGTTCGGGCTCGGTTTCGACACTGCAACGGAGATCGGACTGCTCGGGATCTCGGCGGCGGGAGCCGCGAAGGGGATGAGTCTGTGGTCGATTCTCGTCTTCCCTGCACTCTTTACCGCGGGCATGTCGCTGGTGGACACGATCGACAGCGTGATGATGGCGAGCGCGTACGGCTGGGCGTTCGTGAAGCCGATTCGGAAGCTGTACTACAACATGACGATCACATTCATGTCGGTGATCGTCGCGCTGCTCGTCGGCGCGATCGAGGCGCTGGGCCTCATTGGCGACCGGCTGCACGCAACCGGCGCATTCTGGATCGGCATCGCCGCTCTGAACCGAAACGTCGGGAGCGTCGGCTACCTGATTATCGGCGTGTTCATCGCCAGCTGGCTGATCGCGGCCGCGATCTACCGCCTCAAGCGGTATGACGCGCTCGATCTCGGTGCCCCCGCGGACGAACGAATTTGAGCGCAATATTCGGGAAGTACCGCTGGCCGTAGTACAATAGACTCGGTGGTGTGAGTGAGCCCTCCGCAACGGAGTCGCTTGCGAACTTCACCCCGAGCCAACGATCGCCATGCACACCGTCATCGACCCCGCGATTCTCTATTTCGGCACTCCCGTCGTTCTCGTGAGCTCGGCGAACGTCGACGGCTCCCCCAATCTCGCCCCGATGTCGAGCGCGTGGTGGCTCGGGCATTCGTGCATGCTCGGCTTCGGCGCCCGCTCGCTCACGCCGCAGAACATTCAGCGCACCGGCGAGTGCGTGCTCAATCTTCCGTCGGTGACGGAGGTGGGGGCCGTGAACAGATTGGCGCGGACGACGGGGAGCAATCCCGTTCCGCCTCACAAGGTGGCCATGGGGTACCATCACGTGTCGGACAAGTTCGGGATCGCGGGGCTGACGGCGCTGCCGTCCGAGTGCGTGAAGGCGCCCCGCGTGCGCGAGTGCCCGGTGCACCTGGAAGCCACGCTGGAATCCGTGCTTCCGATGGCCGTGCGCGATGAGGAGCGCCGCGGCGCGCTCGTGGCTCTCGAGCTGAGAGTCGTGCGTGTCCATGTCGACGAGGCGATCCGGATGAACGGTCACACCGATCGCATCGATCCGGAAAAGTGGCGTCCGCTCATCATGAGCTTCCAGCAATTCTTCGGACTCGGCGCGATCGTCCACGAATCCACGCTCGCTCGGATTCCGGAGACCGTGTACCGCCCACGCCGCGCGGCTGCTCATGCGCCTGCGCATGATCATTCGCACGTGACTGCGGGTGCAGCATGAAGAGCGCTCACACCGACGACGCGCGCTGGGACGCGGTCCTGACCCGCGACCCTGAGCACGACGGGACATTCGTGTACGCGGTGCGCACCACCGGCGTGTACTGCAAGCCGAGCTGTGCGTCGCGACAGGCGCTGCGCACGAACGTGCGCTTCTTCGCCGCCCCGAGCGAGGCGGAGGCGGCCGGCTTTCGCGCCTGCAAGCGCTGCGAACCCCGCGCCACGGAGAGTGCGACCAGCCGTGTCATCGCGAGAGCGCGCGCGTATCTCGAGGCGCACATCGACGAGCCGCCCGCGCTCGGCACGCTCGCGAAAGCGGTGGGGATGAGCGCCTCGCATCTGCAGCGTACCTTCACGCGCGAGGTGGGCGTCTCGCCGCGACGGTACGCGGCGGCGTTGCGTGCCGATCGCCTCAAGACGCACTTGCGGGCCGGCGCGACCGTGAGCCGAGCGACATTCGACGCCGGCTACGGGGCGAGCAGCCGTGCCTACGATGCGGCCACGGAGCAGCTCGGGATGACGCCCGGTGCATACCGCCGCGGCGGCAAGGGGGTACACATTCGCTACATGACTGCGGCCACTTCGCTGGGACGGCTGCTCGTCGCCGCGACCGAGCGCGGCGTGTGCGCGGTCACGCTCGGCGATGACGATGCGACGCTCGAGGATGCCCTGGCTTCAGAGTATCCGCAGTCGACGCGCACTCGCGTGCGCGGAGCACGGGGCGATGAGAGGCTGCGCGGCTGGGTTGCTGCCGTGAGTGCGTTCCTCGGGGGGACGGCGCGCGAGATCTCGGTGCCCCTCGACGTCGCAGGCACGCCGTTTCAGCAACGTGTATGGCGCGCGTTGCAGAGCATCCCGTACGGAGAAACGCGGTCCTACGCGGAGGTCGCCCACTCGATTGCGGCACCGACGGCGGCCCGGGCCGTCGCGGGCGCGTGCGCCCGAAATCGCGTGTCGCTCGTGATCCCATGTCATCGCGTGGTGCGCGGCAGTGGAGCGCTCGGGGGCTATCGGTGGGGCTTGGCGCGCAAGGAGCGGCTGCTCGCGCGCGAGCACGGCATTGCTGCGAGGCGAGTGGAGGCAGGCGGTCGGCTCGCGGCGCGACAGAGCAGATGAGGCGCGCGCAACGGCAGCTACCCCTGCGCGGCGAGCATCCGGTCGACCGCGTCGCGCGCGGTCTCGACGGCGAGCGACGCGACTGAGGAGCCCGTCCAGTACGCGACCTCGGACGGCGTGTGGTACGAGCCCCACTGGTCTTCTCCGTGTTCGAGAAGCAGCACCGTGGGTATCCTGAACGCGGATGCCGCATGGGTGACGCTCGTGTTCGAGGTGATCACACGCTCGCTCGTGCCGACCATCGCCAGCGCGTCTCGGAGTCTGGGCGCGTCGACCGCTGCGGCTCCCGACGCCTGCGCGACTCGCTGCACCGAATCGCGCTCGGCGCGGACCCCCATGACGGCGATCCTCGCCCGGGGCTGCCTCGCTCGCAGATGCGCGATCAGCGCAATCCATCGCTCGTCGGACCAGCGGCGCACCGGTGCACCCGCCGACAGGTTCACCAGCCATCGCATTCCGTTCGTCGAGCGATCGCGCGCGACGGATTCCCACGAGCGCTCCGCCCACGCACGCTCGTCGGCGGCGAGAAAGACCTCGGGTCGAAAGTCGGTCGCCGCTACGTCGACGCCGAATGGAGCTGCCAGCAGCGCGCCTCCGTCCACCATGTGCGCCTTCGTGCGGTCGTAGCGCGGTACGCAGATGTTGTACACGAGATGATGGTTGCCACCACCCACGCCGATGCGGAATGGGGCGCGTGACATCATCGTGAACGCAGGGCTTCGAATGAACGACGCGCCTCGCGTGATCTTGCCATCGATGATCACATCGTAGCGCACTCGCCGGACCTTGTTCGCGAGCGCGACGGAAGCCGCGAGGCTCTTGTCGGTGGTGTGTACGCGCCGAACGTACGGATTGTTGTCGAGGACTGGCGCTGCGGCCCTCGTCGTGAGCACATCGAGTGCGATGGTGGGGTGCGAGCGCGCGATCGCGCGAAGCACGCCCGTGGCCAGGATCATGTCGCCGATGCCCTGCGAGCGGAGATACAACACGGACCATCGTCGAGAGCCCCAGTCCGGGACGCGCGCACTCGGATCGCCCGCCGAGGAGGCACCGATCGCCTGCATCCATGCGCGCCGCCAGGCACGCTCCACGCCGCCGAGATCCAAGTGACGCACGGTTCGAAAGAGGTGTCGAACGCTCCCGGACGTTCGTGGGAGTGCATCGGTCAACTGCATGACGCCGTTGTCGGCGCCCCACAATAGTAGCTAAGTGAGCTCGTCGTCCCTGTCCTGTAACGTGCTCACGAGGCGCGGGCGCCGCGGAGTTTGCAGCCTGCTCGCGGCATCGAGGCGGGGAGCGTGCGCCGACAGCAGATCGCTTCGTGAAATGATGCCGACGAGCTTGTGCGGCTCATCGCGCGCGAGCACGGGAAGCCGTCCGACACCTTCGGTGACCATCTGATCCGCCGCATCCCGCATCGTGTTGTCCTCGAACACCACGATCGGAGGCCGAGTGATCATCTGCGAGAGTGTTCGCGTCGGCTCGCAGGCGGGATCGAGAAGGTCGCGGCGTGTCAGGACGCCGATCACCGAGCCGTTGTCCGCAAGCACGGGAAAGCCCTGATGCGTGGCGCTCGTGCCGCCACGCGCAATCCATTCACGCGCGGCCGCGATCGTGTCGGACGCACGCAGCGTGACGACGTTGCGCGTCGCGACATCGCGCACGAGTACCTGACCGAGGTAGTCCACCGCGTAATCCGTGCGCAAGCTCGCGCCGCGCCGCGCCAACTTCTCGGTCATGATCGAGTGCCGGTTGAGCAGCAGCGCGATCAGATACGATGCGGTGCAGCCCGCGAGCAGTGGCAGCAGCCCGAACGGCTGCCGCGTCGTTTCGAACGCGAATACCACGGACGTCAGCAGCGCGTGCGAAGCGCCCGCGAAGATCGCGGCCATGCCGACGAGACCCGCGACATGCGCGTCGATGCCGAGCCAGGGCAGGAAGACGGCGCACTGCTCGCCGATCCACGCTCCGAGTCCGGCTCCGATCGTGAACAGTGGCGCGAGCGTTCCGCCCGACGTGCCGCTTCCCAGGTACACCGCCCACGAGATGAGCTTGAGAATCACGAGCACGAGCAGCGCTCGCCCCACGATCACGCCCGAGAGCAGGTCGGTGATGTTTCCGTATCCTACACCGAGCGTGCGCGGTGCGATCACGCCGATAACGCCCACGACGATGGCGCCGAGCGCGGGCCACCACATCCAGTGTATGTGAAAGCGCTCGCCGAATTTCTCGAACGCGTCCTCGATGCCGTACGTGAAGCGCGTCACGCCAACGGCGAAGGCGCCGATCAAGAGACCGAGTATCGCGTACGCCACCAGCGCACGGCCGGTCGGCTGCGTGAGCGGTGCGATCGCGAAGATGGGAGCGATGCCGCTGAATGCGGCGCGAACGGCACTCGCGACTGCCGCGGCGAGTGCGACGGGAATCAGGGAGCGGGGGCGGTACTCGAACAGCAGCAGCTCGACGGACAGGAGCACCGCGCTCACGGGGCTGCCGAAGGTCGCCGCCATTCCAGCCGCGGCGCCGGCGGCGAGCAGCGTCTTGCGCTCGTCGGCAGTAATGTGCACGAGCTGTCCAGCCAGCGAGCCAAGGGCGCCACCGGTAGCGATGATGGGCCCTTCGGCGCCGAACGGCCCGCCGGTTCC
>DATGDQ010000092.1:0-8546 GCA_035310785.1 Gemmatimonadaceae bacterium
GGATCTTTCATTTGTGACCACGCGTCTCGCCTGTCTCTCGGGACTCTCTGCGCTCGCGCTCGCAGTTGCGCCCGCGAGAGCGCGCGCGCAGGAGACGGCGTATCGCTTCGAGATCACCACGGTGGGCGACAGCACCGTGTCGCTCTCCACCGAGAGACACGAATGGGTGCACGAAGGGCAAAAGGGCATCGCGGTCGATCCGATGCGCCACGACGCGCTCGTTGCGCGATTCGTGGTCATTCAGGTGGACCCGGTGCACAAGCGGGCACTCGCGATCGTCACGGGACAGACGACGCGAATCACGACCGATCACGTCGCGCTGATCGCTCGCCCCGGAAGAAAGTGGTACGAGCAGCCAACGCTGTGGATCGGCGCGGTCGTGGGCGCCATCGTGGGGGCCGTCGTCTCCCACTAGAGTAGGGCGGCGATCGTACAGCGAGCTACTGGCAGATCAGGCGAATGCGTTCGCGTGCCGGAACGCTCGAGCTGATGGACACCGATCCGGAATAATCGGCGCAGTACTTCGCCGAGACGTGCAGGGCATAGGTGCCCTCGGCGACGAGCACCGGAGTGGAGATCGGCACGCTTCCGGATGCTACCTCGTGTCCGGCGGTGGACAGGGTGTAGTGTGCGCCGGCGGGCGCCGCGTCGAGTGAGAACGTGCCGCATCGGCGCGGCGTGAGTTGAACGGTCGTCGTGCCACTCTCCGCGACGCGCACGTCCTTCGCATCCTGCGCAGCCGCACACGCTGCAGGTGCGTTGAGCGACACGATCACGTGGTGCTCCCCGGCCGTGATGTTCTCCGAGTGCCACGTTCCGCGACCAACCACCGAGCCGTCGACATTGATGACCGCGTCCGCGGGACCAATCACGCGCAGCACGCGCTCCAAGGAGCGGGGTGGGGGCTTGCGTGCACTGTTCCTGGTGATGTTGCGACCGGCCGGTGTGCCCGCCGTGCCGGCGGCCGCGCTTTCCGGGATCGTCGGTTGCGCGGCGGACGTGGATGTCGGTGCCGTGGGAACGAACCTGGGCGCAACGGATGCCGTCGAGTCGTGCGTCGTACTGGCGACGGCCACGTCTCGCTTTTGGATGGCGTTCACGCCGAAGCCGGCCATGATGAGTATCAGTGCACCGACGCCGGCGGCCACGGTTCGCGAGAGCGGCGCACGCAGGCGTTTGGGCCTCGTGATCTCGAGCGCATCGCGGCTCGCGGCCGGTGTCGGAATGACGACCGTTGGATCGCCGTCGGGCGAGCTCGCGCGACCGAGCAGCTGCATCAGCTCCGTGTGCAGCGCGTCGCCCGTGGGATATCGCTCGCCGGGATCCTTGGCGAGACACTTCAGGATGACGTGCTCGATCCCTCGTGACAGTGCGGGATTGAAGGCGCGCGGCCGCGGTGGCGACTCCTCGATGTGCTGGCGCGCGATCTCGTACCAATCCTCGCCCTGGAAGGGCAGCACGCCGGTGGCCGCCTTGAACAGTGTAACGCCCAGCGAGTAGATGTCGGCGCGCCCGTCGAGCGGCTGTCCGCGCGCCTGCTCGGGGGAGAAGTACTGCGGGGTGCCCACGACCATGTTCGTACCGGTCTGCTCCGTGTATCCGGAGAGCGCGCGAGCGATTCCGAAATCGGCGACGATGGCGTTGCCGTGGTCATCGTAGAGAATGTTGTCGGTCTTGATGTCGCGATGGATGACACCTTCGCGATGCGCGAACGCGAGCGCCGCCGCCACGTCCATGCCCATCCGAATGAGCAGCATCTCGGGCAGCGTCCCCATGATCCGAAGCCGATCGTCGAGTCCGGTAGGGAGGAAGTCCATCACGAAGTAGACGGCCGTGTCCTCTCGGCCTACGGCGAGGATCCGGATGATGTTCGGATGGCGGAGCTTCGCGGCGGTCGCGGCCTCGGTTCGAAAGCGCGTTTCGAACGCCTCTTCGCCTGCGTACTGCGGCTTGAGGATCTTGATCGCAACCGGGATCTGGAGCTCGGGGTCGTAGCCTTTATAGACCCATGCAAAGCCCCCCGACCCAACGATCGAGTCGACACGGAAGCGGCCGAGATGGCGACCGAGATAGCGCTCAGGCAAATGAAGCCTTTACAGGGGTCAAGACGTCCGTTAACTTATGACGACTCAACGCAGTAGGCGCACAGTGCGCACTGGTACGTTCGGAGAATATACCGCATGGCGTTCGCAAAAGCACCAATCATCGAGAAGTACAAGGCGCACGAAACCGATACCGGTTCGACGAAGCTGCAAGTCGCGCTGTTGACGGAGCGGATCAACTATCTGACCGATCATTTCCGCGCGCACAAGAAGGACAATCATAGTCGCCGGGGCCTGCTCAAGATGGTTGGCCAACGCCGCCGTCTCCTCGACTACATGAAGCGCACGGAGCTCGAGGAGTATCGCAAGCTGATTCAAGAGCTTGGACTCCGCTACTAACCGTCGTTCACTCGCAATCGCGCGGGTACCCACTCCGGGTTCCCGCGCGCTTTTGTGTTCCAGAGAGAGTACATGATGCAACGCGTAGAAAGAGACTTCGCGGGCCGGAAGCTCATTGTCGAGACCGGACGCATGGCCAAGCAGGCCGCAGGATCCGCGCTGGTGCAGTATGGCGAAACCGTCGTGCTCGCCGCGATCACGGTCAGCGAGAAAGTCAGCACGCTGCCTTTCTTCCCACTCACCGTCGAATACAAGGAGCGGACCTACTCCGCGGGAAAGATTCCAGGCGGGTTCATCAAGCGCGAAGGACGACCGCACGACGATGAGATCCTGTCCGCACGGATCATCGATCGTTCGATCAGGCCGCTGTTCCCGGAAGGATTCCAGAACGAGGTGCAGGTGTTCGTCTACGTGATCTCCGCCGATCAGGAGAACGACGCAGACGTACCCGCTCTCCTCGCCGTGTCGCTCGCGCTGCAGTCCTCGAAGATTCCGTGGAACGGTCCGCTCGCCGGCGTTCGCATGGGTCGACTGCAGGACAAGTGGGTGGTCAATCCCACCTTCCAGCAGCTCGCCTACAGCGACATGGACATCATCATCACGGGCTCGAAGGACTCGATCGTGATGGTCGAGGGCGGCGCGCTCGAGGTATCCGAGGACGACATCGTCAGCGGGATCACGCTGGGTCATCGCTCGGTCCAGGAGCTGATCGCGATTCAGGACGAGATCGTCGGCAAGATGAACGTCGCGAAGATGAACTGGACGAAGGCGGAGATCGCGCCCGAGCTCGTGGCGAACGTGAAGAAGCTCGCCGAGGGGAAGATCACCGAAGCGATCAATCAGAAGGACAAGCACGCGCGCATCGAGTCGGTGGAACGGGTGAAGAAGGAGATCGCCGAACAGCTCGCGACGCAGTATCCGGACAATGCGAAGGACATCGCGACGCTCGTCGATGATGCGGAGTACCACAGTCTGCGCGGCCAGGTGCTCAACAAGGGTGAGCGCGTGGATGGACGCGGCATGAAGGACGTGCGTCCCATCTCGATCGACACCTCGCTCCTGCCACGCGTGCACGGGTCCGCGCTCTTCACGCGCGGCCAGACGCAGGCGCTGGTCACCGTCACCCTCGGCACGTCGAAGGATGCGCAACGCCTCGATTCGATCGATGAGGTGGGCGAGCAGTCGAAGACGTTCATGCTCCACTACAACTTCCCGCCATTCTCCACCGGTGAGGTTCGTCCGCTCCGCGGCACCAGCCGCCGTGAGATCGGCCATGGCAATCTGGCCGAGCGCGCGCTGCAATCGGTGCTGCCGGAGCCGGCGGCGTTCCCATACACGATTCGCGTCGTGAGCGACGTGCTCGAGTCGAACGGCTCGTCGTCAATGGCGTCCGTGTGCGGCGGCTCGCTCGCGCTGTTCGATGCGGGCGTGCCGATTCATGCGGCGGTCGCCGGCGTGGCAATGGGATTGGTCAAGGAGGGTGCGAAGTACGCGATCCTCACCGACATCCTCGGCACCGAGGACCACCTGGGCGACATGGATTTCAAAGTCGCGGGTACTTCGCAGGGCATCACGTCCATTCAGATGGACATCAAGATCGAAGGGCTCGATCTCAAGATCATGCGTGAGGCTCTGGCCCAGGCGAAGGAAGGCCGTCTGCACATCCTTGGCGAGATGGAGAAGGCGCTTTCCGCGCCGCGTGCGGATCTGTCGCCCTATGCGCCGCGCATCGTGACGCTCCAGATCAGCCCCGAGAAGATCGGTGACCTGATCGGACCGAAGGGCAAGACCATTCGCGGCATCCAGGACGAGACGGGCGCGGAGCTCACCGTGGACGACACGGGTCTCGTCACGATCGCTGCGGTCGGTGGCGAGGCGATGGAGCGCGCGCGTCAGATGATCAAGGCCCTCACGGTCGAGCCGGAGATCGGTGCGGAGTACGAGGGCACGGTCAAGAGCACGACCGCGTTCGGCGCGTTCGTCGAGATCTTGCCGGGCACCGAAGGACTGGTGCACATCTCCGAGCTGGCGCACGGGCGCACGGACAAGACGGAGGACGTCGTCAAGAAGGGCGACCGCGTGCGTGTGAAGCTCATCGATCGTGACGAGCGTGGACGCCTGCGCCTGTCGATGAAGGCGCTCGTGCCGAAGCCGGAAGGCACATCGGAGGAATCGAACGGCTCACGCGGTCCGCGTCGCGAAGAGAGCGGTGCGGTTGCAGTCGCGAGCGGCGTTGCGCCGGGCGAGAGCACGGACGCACCGTCGTCGGGGGGAGAGGATCGTGGCCGTCGTGGTGGCGGATCCGGGCGTGGAGGTCGGTCGCGCAGGTGACCGTCGTCTCGTCGCCGCCCGACTCCGGGCTGCGCAGCACTGAGCTTTCGAATGGACTGACCGTACTCTCGGAGCACATGCCGGGTGTGCGGTCGGTTGCTTTCGGCGCCTGGGTTCGCGCGGCATCCGTCCATGAGGCGCGCGAGCGGATGGGAGTGTCGCATCTGCTCGAGCACATGGTGTTCAAGGGAACGAAGCATCGCACGTCGCGCGAGATTGCGCTGTCGCTCGAGGTGCTGGGCGGCTCGCTCGACGCATACACGGCGCGCGAGCACACATCGTATCAGGCGCGCGTCCTCGACGAACATCTCGTCGAGGCCGCCGACGTGATCGGCGATCTGCTGTTCCGACCGCTCCTGCGAAGAGAGGATCTGCTGCTCGAGCGGAAGGTCGTACTCGAGGAGATCGGGATGGTGGACGACACGCCGGACGATCTCGTGTTCGAGCTCCACAACGAGCTGCTCTGGGGCTCGCATCCGTACGGCCATTCCATACTCGGTACGCGTGAGACGGTGTCTGCGCTGGGCGTGCGCGAGCTGAAGGAGCTGCACGCGCGCGCATATCACCCGTCACAGATCGTGGTCGCGTGCTCGGGCAACGTGTCGCACGAGCAGCTGTTGGAGGCGCTGGCGCGAACGGGATGGGGCGACATACCGCGCGGCAATGCGGCGCCGCTCGTGGTGCCCGCTGCGAGCCCCGCGGAGCCGGCGCGCAGTCACGTCGAGCGCGAAAGCGCACAGACGCACATCGTGTTCGGGGCGACGTCCGTGGCGCATCACGATCCGCGGCGGTACGCGGTGGCGCTCGTCGACACGATCTTCGGCGGCGGCATGAGCTCGCGCCTTTTTCAGAGGATTCGCGAGGAATTGGCACTCGCGTACTCGGTGCACACGTTCCAGAGCTTCCATCCGGACACCGGGGTGGCTGGCGTGTACGTCGGCACTTCGCCCGAGACCGCGACCTTGGCGCAGGAGGCGATCGCGGAGGAGCTGGACAAGCTGGCCGAGCGCTCGCTCACGAAGGAGGAGATGCGCGCCGGAAAGAGCCAGCTGAAGGGGCAGGTGACGTTGTCGCTCGAAAGCGTGACGTCGCGGATGTACCGCGCGGCGGGCGTCGCCCTGTACCATGAGCCGTATCGTTCGCTGGAGGAGACGCTCGCGCTGATCGATGGAATCACCGCGGAGACCATCGCGCAGGTGTGCGCCGAATTTTATCCTTCCAGCCGTCAAACCGTTCTGAGTCTCGGTCCTGCAGCGTAATCGTCGCGCGCGAGCGCGTTAACCACTTGACCATCCGGAGTCGTTCATGCGTATCGGTGTCCCGAAAGAGATCAAGACGAACGAAAATCGTGTCGCGCTGGTCCCCGCGGGTTGCGAAGCGTTGGTGGCCGACGGACACACTGTCCTGATCGAGAAGGGCGCAGGCGAGGGGAGCGGCTTTCCGGATGAGCTGTATGTGAAGGCCGGTGGCACGATCGCGCCGGATGCCGATGCGACGTGGAAGGACGCGGACATGATCCTCAAGGTGAAGGAGCCGATCAAGGTCGAGTGGCCGCGGATGAAGGCGGGGCAGACGATCTTCACGTACTTCCACTTTGCCGCGGATGAGGTGCTCACGAAGGCGCACGTGGACAGCGGCGCGACGTGCATCGCGTATGAAACGGTGCAGCTGCCGAATGGCGAGCTGCCGCTCCTGACGCCGATGTCTGAGGTCGCGGGCCGCATGGCGGTACAGGAGGGTGCCAAGTATCTCGAGAAGCTGCACGGAGGGCGCGGCGTGCTGCTCGGCGGCGTGCCGGGTGTGCCGCCCGGCAAGGTCGTCATTCTCGGCGGCGGTGTGGTCGGAACGAATGCGGCGAAGATGGCGGCGGGGCTGGGCGCGCAAGTGACGATTCTCGACCTCTCGCTCGAGCGGCTGCGCTATTTGTCCGATGTGATGCCAGCCAACGTGACGCTCGTGTACTCCAACCGCTTCACGATTCTCGAGCAGATCGCGACCGCGGATCTGGTGGTGGGGGCGGTGCTGGTGACGGGAGCGAAGGCGCCGCGACTCGTGCGCCGCGAGGATCTCAAGACGATGCAGCCCGGAGCGGTAATCGTGGACGTGGCGATCGATCAGGGTGGATGCATCGAGACGATTCACGCCACGACGCACGACAATCCCGTTTACACGATCGACGGGATCATTCACTACGGCGTGGCGAACATGCCGGGCGGCGTCCCCCGCACGTCGACGCTTGCGCTCACGAACGCGACCTTTCCCTACGTGATGCAGCTCGCGCGCAAGGGATGGAAGCAGGCGCTGCGCGACAACGCGGCGCTGGCGAAGGGGCTCAACGTGGTGGACAGGAAGGTCGTGTACAAGGCGGTGGCGGACGCGTTCGGCATGCCGTTCGCCGACCCGGCAAGCTATCTCACGGCGTGATGTAGCGCGGGCGTCGCTCCCGCCGGTACTCGCCTGGCACAAGGTGGAGCGCCGGCGCGAGCTGGGCGTCACGCGCGTCTCGCCGCGCAGATTTGCGCGACAGATCGAGCGGCTGGCGCGCGCGGGGTGGAAGACTCTCACACTGCCCGAAGTGATCGCGTGCGCGAGGGGCGAGCGGATACCAGCGCCGAACGAGCTCGCGATCACCTTTGACGATGCATACCGTGGCCTGCGAGAGCATGCGTTCCCGGTGCTCGAGGCGCACGGATTTCGCGCGACCTGCTTCGTGATCACGGACTATGCGGGGCGGCTCAACCGCTGGGACGTGGCGTACGGCGGGAGGAGATTCGCGCATCTCGCGTGGCGCGACATGCGCGCGTGGCAGGAGCGAGGAATTCACTTCGCGTCACACACGGCGACGCATCCGCGGCTCACCGGGGTATCGGATCTCTCTGCGTACGAGGAGCTGGATCGCTCGCGCAGCGCGATTGCGAGAGCGCTCGACGTGGCGACGCCAGCGGTGAGCTATCCGTTCGGCGCGGCGGGCCACAGGGAAGAGCGCCTCGCCCGCGAGGCAGGGTATGACGCGGGGTTCGGAATCGCGCGCGCGTGGAGTGGACGCACAATGGCGATCGCGCGGACGCCGGTGTACGTGTGGGCGCCGATGATGCCCGGCGTGGGCGCCTTGCGCGCTCCGGAGCGACTCGCCGGCGCGATCGCCAATCGATGCGCGATCGGAACGAGCCTGATCCGTCGGCGCGGAACACACCCTCAGACGAAGTACTTGGCCACCACGGGCAACAGCGTCGGATGATGCAAGAGCGCGCTCCCGAAAATCCTTCCGAGCGTCCGTTTCTCGTACGCGATCTTGTTCACCGTCCGCGCCAGATTGTCGAAGAACGCGTCGTCGAACTTCGATAGCGCGTCCTTGAGGCGGTGAAAGCGGATGTGATCGTCGCCAAGCATCTCCATCCATTCGCGATGATACCGGCCCAGCCGCGCGGAACTGGTATCGCGCGCTGCCAGCGCCTCCACCCCTACGTCGGCCGCCAGACGTCCCGCCTTCATCGCATTCACGATTCCTCCGCCGGATAACGGATTGATCATGTGGGCGGCATCCCCGACAGTGATCAGCCCATCCAGGACCGTGCGCCTGATCGTCGGATGCACGATCACGCCGCCCACCGTGCAGCTTACGCGAATGCCCGTCGGGAAAAAGCTCTGCGCGTAGTCGTCGCGCCACGCCCGCGCATTGCGCCCGCCCGCGCGCAATGCGACCACGCCCAGGCCGATGTTCGCGCTGTCGCCCCCCTTCGGAAACACCCACGCGTAGCCGCCCGGCGCGATATT
>DATGDQ010000093.1:0-18546 GCA_035310785.1 Gemmatimonadaceae bacterium
CTCGAGGTTCTCGAACATCACGCTCCCATCGTATCCATTCGTCGACTGCAATCGCGAGCGTCGTACGCCGAGCGTTCCGGGCCAATCCCCGCCAGTGAGGCGGTTGAGGAGCATGCGGCCGGAGTCCAAGCGCGCATGCCATGGAAGCGGCTCGAAGTAATTCTGCGGGCGCACGACATCGGCCGTCGCGAGCGCGGCCACCGTTTGCGCGAGCGATTCTTCGTCATAGCGAACATCGTCGTCCGCGATGATGATGAGCTCGTGCGTCGCGAGGCGCAGGCCGGTGAGCACGCCCCCCACCTTGCCCATTGGCGACACGAGATCGGGTGCTGGCGCGACGTGACGGACGCCCGCGCCCCAGACGCGCTCGTGCGTCTCGAAGACTGTAGCCGGCGAGCCATCGACCACGATCACCTCGGCGCGCGCGGCGATCCATGCGATGTAGTCGCAAAGCTCGGCCGACGTGTTGGGCGCCGAGCTCTTGATCGGGAGGATGTAGCTCACGGGCTCGCGCACCAGCTCGCTCATGGTGTGAGCTCGGGCAACAGCCATGCCGCGCTTGGGCTCGTGCGCGCGTGATCGGCGCGCTCGGGGACTTCGGCGATGAGGAGCTGCGCGCAGAGCTGCATCGCGTGGCGGACTGGATCGCGAGCTATCACGCGACACTGGAGGAGCGCGCGATCGCTCCGGCGGTCGCGCCTGGCGACATCGCTGCGAAATTTCCGGCGCGCGCACCGGAGCAGGGCGTCTCGATGGAGGAGATCATGCGCGAAGTCGATGCGCTGATCATGCCCGGGATCGTTCACTGGAGTCATCCGGCGTTTCTCGGATACTTCGGGAGCACGAGCAACGGGCCCGCACTGCTCGGCGAGATGATCGCAGCGGCGCTCAACGTCAGCGCGATGACGTGGCGCACCTCTCCGGCGGCAACGGAGCTCGAAGGAGTGGTGCTCGCGTGGATCCGCGAGTTGATCGGGCTGCCGAGTGCGTTCATGGGAATCGTATACGATACCGCGTCGGTCGCGCTGCTGCACGCGCTGGCAGCGGCGCGCGAGGTTGCGGGGAGCGAGATCCGCGAACGTGGGCTCGCCGGTCGAGGCGCCGAGGCGAGGACGATGCGCGTGTACGCGTCGGATCAGGCGCACAGCAGCATCGAGAAGGCGATGATCGTGCTCGGGCTCGGGGAGCGGAACGTGATACGTATACCCAGCAACGAGCACTTCCGCATGGATGTGCAGGCGCTCGCACGCGCGATCGCGAGCGATGAGACGAGCGGTCTCAAGCCCATGGCGGTGGTCGCGACCGTCGGCACGACATCCACCGCGAGCATCGACCCCGTTCCGGAGATAGCCGCGGTGTGTCGTGCGCACGGGATGTGGCTGCACGTGGACGCGGCGTATGGCGGCGCGCTCGCGATGCTGCCTGAACGCCGCGACGTGATGGCGGGCGCCGAGGCCGCCGACTCCGTCGTGGTGAACGGCCACAAGTGGCTTTTCGTACCGCTCGATTTCAGCGCGCTGTACACGAGACGGCCAGACGTGTTGCGAGCTGTGTTCTCGCTCACGCCGGAGTATCTGCGCGGCGATGCCGCGGCGAGTGGCGCGGTGGACTACATGGATTACGGCATCCAGCTCGGCCGACGCTTTCGTGCGCTCAAGGCGTGGATGGCGATGCGTGCATTCGGACGCGAGGGCATGGAGTCGCGGATCCGGGAGCACTGCCGGCTCGCGTGCGTCTTCGCGGACTGGGTAGGGCGCGAGCCCTACTATAGTGTTGCCGCGCCGGTGACGATGGCGGTGGTGTGCTTCCGGTTCGAGCCGCCCGGCTGGAATGCCGAGCAGAGTGATGCTCTCAACGAGCGCATCGTGGAGGCGGTCAACGCCGGTGGAGATGCGTATCTTACGCACACGACGCTACGTGGCCGGCGCGCGATGCGTATCGGCGTGGGCAACGTTCTCACGACCGAGCGCCATGTGGCGCACGCGTGGCAGCGGATCAGGGAAGAGGGCACCCGGCTTTCGAGGAATTGAGGAGGCGGCGGTGGCAGACGACACGCACGGACCCAACATTCGCATACCGCCTCCAGCCTTTTTCGTACTGCCGATGCTCACGGGATTCCTCGTGCAGCACTTCGTGCCGATTCGCATTGTGAGCGGCATCGAACCGATACGAACACTTCGACTCGTCGGGATAGCCGAGATCATGATCGCGCTGCTGCTGATCGCGTGGGCGGGGATGACGTTGCTGCGCCACGGAGCGACGCCGCACCCGACGCATCGCGCGGGCGCCCTCGTTCGTGAGGGACCATACTCGCTGACGCGAAACCCGATGTACCTGGGCTTTACCGTGATCTACGTCGGCGTCGCGTTCGTCGCGAACGCCGTGTGGCCGCTGGTGTTCCTTCCGGAAGCGATCGCCCTGGTGTACCTGTTCGCAATCAGGGCGGAGGAGGGTTATCTGTCGCGGGAGTTCGGCGAGGATTACGCGTCGTATCGATCGCGCGTGCGGCGCTGGCTGTAGCGCGCGAGCGCTGGCCAGCCCCGCGATAGACGTTCTCCACGAGCACCAGCACCACGGTCAAGAAAAAGATCGGTCCGCGCATCCGTGCCGATGCGCCGAGTCGTGGCAACGCGAACGCGGCAAACGCGATGCAGATGAGCGTGCCGACGGTGAGCGTCGCGTCCTCCACGAACAATCCCCACAGCTCGGCGAGCGCTACACGAATGGCACTCATGTGCGCGGGGCGACTGCCGCGCGCGCGCGCGCGAGGCCAACGGCGATTCCCGAGAAGACCACGAGCAGCGCGATCATCCCTGCGAGCGCGAGATCCTCGCCGGGCCACGGATAGCGCAGCCCCTGGCCGATCCAGAAGATCCCGAATGCCGTGAGCATGATGCCGACGATGAACTTGAGTGTGTTCTCCGGCACGCGTGAGAGTGGGTGATGCAGCGCGAGGCCGAGCAGGATCACGAGGAGTGCGGCGAGCAGGGCGCCGATGCTGGCGGCGAGGAGAGGTCCACCGGCGCCGATCGCGATCACCGTGAAGCTCACCTCGACTCCCTCGAGAGTGACGGCCTTGAAGCAGGCAATGAACGCGACGGCATCGAATGTTCGTGCGGGGCGTCCGGCACTGCGCATGAGCGCCGTCTCTTCCTCGTAGATCTTCGCCTCGTCGTGGATGGAGATCACGCCGGCCGCCCGCAGAATCGCCTTCCGAAGCCAGCGTATGCCGAAGAGCAGGAGGAGAATGCCGACGATGAGCTGAAGCGTGTTGATCGGGATGCGACCGAGCGCCGGACCGAAGATCAGCACGAGGAGCGCGAGAAAGATCGCGCTGGCGCCCGCTCCGAGCAGCGATGAGCGCCAGCCGCGCGTGGTGCCGACCGCGAGAACGATGGTCAACGCCTCGACGAACTCGACGAGCGAGGCGAGGAACGCGGCGATGAAGGCGGTGCTGACGTGCAGCCAGGTCATCCGGAGTGGCTCCCCAGGGTGAAACTCGCGCCGGAGTTGCGGCGCACCATCCAGTGCAACTTATATGGCGGCGCGAGTCAGCGCGGCCGCTCCGGCTGCTCGGGCCTCGTGTGCTGGTGGAGGGCGTTCTCTCTCATGATTCCGAAGCCCGTTCCTGTGCGTGCTGCCGTGCAGCATGCGCACCATCGCCGAGCGGCTGATGCGCCAGGCGAGACGCAAACATCGCGGTCGCGCTCCCCTGCAGCAGAATCGAGACGGTCACGACACCGAACGTGATGATAACGATCTGGTCGCGCGACGCGAACGACGTCGGGAGGCTGAGTGCCAGCACCATCGACAGCGCACCACGCAGTCCACCCATCACCAGAAGCGCTGGCCACGCGCGCGGAAGTCGCTCGCGAGTCGCTAGCAGAAGGGCGCTGACACCGAAGATCATGAGTGCGCGCCCGGCGGTGACGGCGAGATAGGCCAGAAGAATGGCGCGCCACGCATCGCGCAGTGCGCTCAGATGCACCTGCAGACCGATCAGCAGGAACACGATCGAGTTCAGCATGAACGACACGTACGACCAGAACCCCACCACCGCGTTGCGCGTCGCCGGAGACATCGCCATGCGCTCGGCGTAGCTCCCGATCACCATTCCGGCGGCGACCGTCGCGATCACGCCGGACACACCGAAGGACTCGGCCAGCGCGAACGAGCCGTATGCGCCGACCATCGTGAGCGTGATCTCGGTTGCCGGCTCGTCGATGCGCCGCATGCACCAGGTGATGGCAAGTGCCGTGAGCAAGCCCACCGCAATTCCGCCTCCCACCATGAGCACGAAGCGGCCGACGAGCGTGAGCAGCGATGGGGCCGCGCTTGCGCCGCTGGACACGATCGCGAGCGCGAGCGTGAAGAGCACCACGGCCGTGCCGTCGTTGAGCAGGCTCTCACCCTCGACGAGCACCTGGAGTCGGCGCGACACGCCGAGCTCGCGAAAGAGTGCGACGACGGCAACCGGATCCGTCGCGGCGATGAGCGAGGCAAAGAGCAGTGCCTCGCGCCATCCGACCGATGTGAGCCAACCACTCGATGCTGCACCGAGCACGAGCAGCGCGGTGAGCCCGATCGCCACTATCACGCCGGGCACTGCCAGCACCGTGATGGCGAACTTGTTGTGCCAGAACTCGTCCGCCTTCAGGTGGTAGGCGGCCTCGAAGAGGAGCCCTGGAAGAAAGACCGCGAACAGCAGCTCCTTGTCGAGCGGGGGCACCTGGACCGTGCCGATGGAGCCGAGTGCGAGGCCGACGGCGACGAGGGCAACCGTGTACGGGATGCGTATCCGCCTGCTCAGCGCCGCGACGAGCGACGCGATGGTGAGCAGGAAGATGAAGGCATTCACGGTGTGCATGGCTCGCGTCCGGTGATGAGCGGGCACGGCAATTGGCGCCGTTTGCTCGACCTCTGAAGCTACGACGCGAGGTGCCGGACCTTAAGGGGCGGAGGCCGTGTGGCTGCCTCCGCCCGCTTCGCTAGAAGATCCGAAATCCCGGAGAGGTGAAGTGCGGCGGGAGGTACGTCGCGAAGAAAGGGCCGTAGGCGATCAGGATCAACGCCACGGCTGCGAGCACCCAGAGTCCGAAACGGTCGAGCGCTGTTTCCCATCCGGTGAGCGCGGGCGCGGTGAGTGTCTCGGAGATCGGAACATCCATTGGTTCCTGACCGCGTTTCCCCGCGACAAGGGTCATGAGCATCACGACGAGGAAGAGCACGAGCCCGACGAACATCATCGATCCGCCGACGCCGGTGATGATGCCGCCGAGATGCCATTCCGGGCGTGAGTACGCAGCCTGCGCGATGAAGGTGCGACGGGGCATTCCCTGCAGGCCGTTCGAGATCATCCCGCGCGCGAAGACGAACACGCCCACGGCATAGATCCACGATGACGCGAGCGCGAGGCGCCGGCTCCAGAGCGCGCGTCCCGTGAGATAGGGAACGAGCCAGTACGACACGCCGACGATCGTGAGCGCCACTGCGCTGCCCACGGTCATGTGAAAGTGTCCGGGCACCCAGGTGGTGTTGTGAATCAGCTCGTTCATCGTGTAACTCGCGTTGATGAGCCCCGTGATGCCGCCGAGCACGAAGGTGAGCATGGCGAGCACTTGCGCGGTGAACGATGGATCACCCCACGGCAACGCGGGGATCCAGCCGAGGAGTCCGCGTCCGCCGCGCGCGCGTCCCCCGATCTCGAGTGCGGCCATGATCGAGAATGCGGTGGCGAGGCTCGGGAAGAAGATGCCGAAGGTGAGCACGCCCTGCAGCATCTTCATCTTCTCGGGAATTCCCGGATCCGTGTACTGGTGGTGCATTCCCGTGGGAATCGAGAGCAACAGGAACAGAATGAAGACCATGCGCGTGAGCGAATCGCTGATGAGCTTACCGCCCGCCTGTCGCGGAATGAGCGCATACCACGAGACGTACGTGGGAAGAAGCCATGCGTAGACGATGGCATGGCCGGTGAACCAGAAGAGCGTGCGGTCGAGCAGTGGATCGGTCAGCGGCTCGAGGCCGATCGTCCACGGAATGAGAAAGCCGAGGAATTCCGTGGCGATGGGCAGCGAGGCGAGGAACCACATCAGGTACGAGGCGAACGCGATATAGGCGAGCAGCGGGATGCGTGCTCCCGAGTTGTCGCGGCGCCAACTGCGAAGCACGAGGAACATGTTCAGCGTTGCGGCCCAGGTGCTGAGCACGACGAGCACGAGACCCACGTAGTACGTCCAGTGCGCCTGGAGTGGTGCGTACGATGTGTAGAGCACACTCGCACGGTTCGTCGTGATGGCGAAGACGATCAGCACATTGCCCGCAACGAGGAGCGCAAACGTGGTCCAGAGCAGCGACGTGTGAAGCGGGCGGCTCAGTCCCCGAGAGAGCATGAGTGGAAGGAAGCCGTTGGAGAACGCGAAGGTGAAGATGATCGCGTTCGCCACACCGTGCGCGGTGAGTCCCTGGTAGTAGCTGCGCAGGAACGGAAAGTACGGGAGGATGTTGATGTGCGCGTACGAGAGCGCCTGCGCGAGGCCGTGAGAGATGCCGGCGGCGAGTGCGATGAACCCGATGTAGACGGTCCAGCGTACGACGCGTCGCTGTGCGGCGGGGAGCACGTAGCCGGTGGGATCGAAGACTGTGGTGGTCGTGATCACCGGTGCGCTGGTGGGCGAGGTGTACACGCCCTGCACATACGAGGTAGAGGTGCTCATTCGACTATCACCTTGGCGAACATGGTGTGGTGGGCCGCACCGCAGTACTCGTGGCAGATGAGCAGATGCTCGCCGGGCTCGCGGAAGGTGTAGCTGTTTCGCGAGATCTGTCCCGGGATGGCCATCATGTTGATGCGTGTGCCCACGATGTCGAAGCCGTGGATCACGTCGGCGGAGGTGACCGTGAAGGTGACGTGACTGCCGGCCGGAACTCGGATCTCGGCCGGCGAGAACGTCCAGATCTGCGCGAGAACGACTGCCTCGTATTCGTTCGGTCCGGTCTTGCGAACGCCCGGATGATCGAAGGGAGCCGTGGTGCGGATGTTCCTGGGCTCGACCTTCGCGACGCGGTCGGGGAGGTGCATCCCCATGCCGAAGGTCGCATAGGAGAGCGCGACGATGCAGGCGAGGAGAC
Source organism: Gemmatimonadaceae bacterium (assembly GCA_035310785.1). Lineage (GTDB taxonomy): Bacteria > Gemmatimonadota > Gemmatimonadetes > Gemmatimonadales > Gemmatimonadaceae > FEN-1250. Next base: position 7,132 of record DATGDQ010000093.1, read on the forward strand.
CGAACGCTCCGACTGCGAGGAACGACCGTTCGTAGCTATGGACTTTCATCGCCTCACCGGTGAATGAGCATGTCGTACATCATGGACCAGAAGCCGGCGATCATCATGAGGAACACCGCCATGAGAAAGAGCGTGCCGATGACTGAGGGCTCCTGCTCCTTCGTGAGCTCGGTCGCCTGGGGCGAGGCGGAGCCGGTTGCCGGGAGCGGCGCGCTCGACTCGACTGGTGCGGCTGGCGCAGCGGGCGACGAGATCTGCTGTGCGGCGGGTGGTTGAGGAGGATTCGTCATGCGCTCTCGAGAAATAGGTGTCGAGCGTGAACGGCGTGCGATGCGTCGCGTCAGCGCGCTTCGAGACGATGCAGCAGACGGGCGAGGAGCCTGAGGTAGAGAGCGAACACCAGCAGCACGGGGAGCGAGATGAGCAAGCGCTCGCGATGGACCTCGCCGGCCATGAGCGTGTTGAGCGTCTCCCAGAGGTAGGCGACCATCGGAAAGCCGATGAGCATGGCGAGCAGGAGCATCCCGAAGATCTTGATGCCGCTGGTGGACTGCGAGTTGGACATTCGGCACGCGCGACGTGGCAGGGTCATGCGCGAGACATGGGCGTCGCGCGCGCTCGGCTGGCGCGGTGACGATAGTCATTCGGGGAGGACGGCAGCAGTCGGGCGATGCCTGACAAGGGCGGTCGCCGTCTCCGAACCTGCCGTGAAGGCAGCAGCGCGGTCGTCAATGCTCAGGATGTCAGGCGAGCATTGAGGATGGAGCCTTTGGTAACAACGATCTGCCGATTGCCTCGCGGCCTTGAGCCAGAGTACCGCTGCCTTAGACGGCGTCTGCGCGTGATTACCTGAGCAACGTCTCCCCACTCTCCGCGTCGAAGAAGTGCAGCCGCTCCCGATTGAACACCAGCTCCACCTCGCTCCCCGCCGCCGGTAATCCGCGCGGCGGCACGCGCGCCGTGATCTCCTTCGCGCCAATGCGCGCCGAGAGAAACGCCTCGCTCCCGAGCGGCTCCACGACATCGAGCTTCACGCGCACTGCGCCGCTGCCGAGCGGCAGACTTCCGTCCGGGGCGATGTCGATATCCTCGGGACGCACACCCATGATCACCGCGCGCCCGCCATACCCTGCAAGTCGCTGAGCCCACTCACCGCTCAGCGCGATGGAGAACGCATCGGCCGCCGCAAGAAACTCCACGCCCGCGACACCCGGCCCCGATACGATTGCTCCCGGCAGCAAGTTCATCGACGGGCTCCCGATGAACGCCGCCACGAACGTGTTCTTCGGCCGCTCGTAGAGATTCATCGGCGTGTCGATCTGCTTCACGTGCCCGCCCTCGAGCACCACGATCCGATCACCCAGCGTCATCGCCTCGACCTGATCATGCGTGACATACAGCATCGTCGCGCTGAGCTGCTGGTGCAGCCGCGCGATCTCGCGTCTCGTCTGCACGCGCAGCTTCGCGTCGAGATTCGAGAGCGGCTCATCGAACAGGAACACACGCGGATGGCGCACGATCGCGCGTCCCACCGCCACGCGCTGCCGTTGCCCGCCGCTCATGTCCTTCGGCCGCCGAGCCAGGAGCTCGGTAATCCCGAGAATCCCCGCTGCCTCCTTCACGCGCGCGTCGATCTCCGTTTTCGACATCCCGCGCAGCTTGAGCGCGAACGCCATGTTGTCGTACGCGCTCATGTGCGGGTACAGCGCGTAGCTCTGGAAGACCATCGCGACGTCGCGGTCGTTCGCCGGCACGTCGTTCACGAGGCGTTCATCGATGCGGAGCTCGCCCGCGCTGATCGACTCGAGCCCCGCGACCATGCGCAGCGTCGTGCTCTTGCCGCATCCCGATGGTCCCACGAGCACCACCAGCTCGCCGTCCTTCACCTCGAGATCGACGCCGTGCACCGCGGTGACGTCCCTGCCACCCTGCTGGTATACTTTCCTCACTCCCTTGAGCGTCACGCTGGCCATACACACCGCCTGTCGAGATGAGTCGCGACTATCGTTTTCCCGAACGATTCCTCTGGGGCGCCGCCACGTCGGCCTATCAGATCGAAGGCTCGACGCGCGCCGATGGTGCGGGGCCGAGCATCTGGGATCGGTTCTCTCACACGCCAGGGAAGATCGTGAACGGGGACACGGGGGACATCGCCACCGATCACTATCACCGCTACGCAGCGGACGTCGACTTGATGGCGCAACTCGGCCTGCAGTCGTACCGCTTCAGCATCGCCTGGGGAAGAATTCTTCCCGAGGGAACCGGGCGCGTCAACGCCGTTGGACTCGCGTTCTACGACAGGCTGATCGACGCACTCCTCGCGAAGAAGATCGCGCCGATGGCGACGCTCTACCACTGGGATCTTCCCGAGGCGCTCGACGCGCGCGGCGGCTGGCTCAATCGCGACATCGCGAGCTGGTTCGCCGAATATGCGAGTACCGTCTTTCGCGCGTTCGATGATCGCGTGCCGCGATGGGTGACGCTCAACGAGCCGTGGGTCGTTGCGCACGAAGGCTACGGCATCGGCACGCACGCGCCCGGGCATCGAGACTTCCGTGAGGTTCCCGTCGTGAGCCACAACCTCCTTCGCGCGCACGGCGCCGCGGTGCAGGCGTATCGCGCGGTCGGGATGCACGAGATCGGGCTCGTCGTGAATCTCGAGCCCAAATATCCGGCGTCCGATCTCGTGGAAGACATCGAGGCGACGGCGCGCGCGGACGCGTACATGAACCGGCACTATCTCGACCCGGTCTTTCGGGGACACTACCCCCCTGAGCTCATCGATGCGTTCGGCTATGCGTGGCCCACGTTCCCCGACAGCGACTGGCCGCTCATCCAGACCCCATTCGACTTCCTCGGCGTCAACTACTACTCGCGCAACGTCGTGCGCGATGCGCCGGGCGACTTGCCGCTTCGCGCGACCCGCGTGCGCCAGGAAGGGAATCTGCACACGGAGATGGACTGGGAGGTCTTTCCCGCCGCGCTCACGCGCATCCTCGTCTGGATTCGTGAGCGCTACGGCAACCGGCCGATCTACATCACCGAGAACGGCGCCGCGTTCGACGATCCCGCGCATGCCGAGGGCGTCGTCGTCGACGACCCGCTCCGCGTCGCGTACCTGCGCGATCATCTGCGCGCCGCACACGACGCGATCGCGCAGGGAGTGGATCTCCGCGGCTATTACGCTTGGTCGCTGCTCGACAACTTCGAGTGGGCCTTCGGCTACTCGAAGCGCTTCGGCATCGTGCACGTCGACTTCGACACGCTCGCGCGTACGCCCAAGTCGAGCGCGCGCTTCTACTCCGAGGTGATTCGCTCTCACGGAGCGGCGCTCGCGGGCGCGTAGCGCGGCGTGAGATCGTTCGCGAGCGCAATCTCGACACGGTGCACGCCACCATCGCGCACGAGCTCAATGCTCGCCGCCCCGTTCGCGATCGCCTCGCTCACTGTCTCGCCATCGACGTGCACCTGCGTCTCGCTCACACCGGCCGCAGCGCGCGTGAGCACGATCTCGTAGCGCGTACGCTTGTCCGGCATCCGCATGCGCACGCCGAAACCCGGCCAGCTCTCGGGAATGCACGGACGAAGCTCCAGCCGCGCGCCCTCTACCATAGTAAGGCCGAGCAAGGACTCGAGCGCCACGCGGTACATCCACCCGGCGGATCCCGTGTACCACGTCCACCCGCCGCGTCCCACGTGCGGCGCGACGCCGTACACGTCCGCCGCGATCACATACGGCTCGAGGCGGTAGACCTCCACCTCCGCCGGCGTGCTCCCGTGCGCAATTGGGCTCAGCATCTCGAGGAGCCTCGTCGCGCGCTCGGTACGACCCATCTCCGCGAGCGCTCGCACTCCCCACAGCACTCCGTGCGTGTACTGCCCTCCATTCTCGCGCACGCCGGGAAGGTATCCCTTGATGTATCCCGGATCGTGTGGCGTCTTGTCGAACGCCGGCGTCAGCAGACGGATGAGCTTCTCCTCCTCCGACACGAGATGCTGCTCCATCGCATCGAGCGCGATCTCCGCCCGATCCGCCGGCGCCGCGCCCGACAACACGGACCACGCCTGCGCGATCGCATCGATGCGGCACTCATCGCCCGAGGCGGTTCCGAGCGGGGTGCCATCATCGTAGAACGCGCGACGATACCACCCGCCATCCCAGCCGGCAGAGTTCAGCGCCTCGCCGAGCTTCTCCTGATACGACCGATAGCGCGACGCGCGTGCGCCGTCACCGCGCAACTCGGCGAGTGGAATGAACTCGACCAGAATCGCGAAGAGAAAGAAGCCGAGCCACACGCTTTCACCCTTGCCCTCGCGCCCGACGCGATTCATGCCGTCGTTCCAATCGCCGCTGCCCATCAACGGAAGGCGGTGCGCGCCGACGGCGAGCGAGCGATCGATCGCGCGGCAGCAGTGCTCGTACACGCTTCCGCTCGTGCCCGAATCTGAGGGCACCATGAACAGCTCGTCCTCGAGCCCCTCGAGATGCGGTCCCGTCACGAACGGCGCCATTGCGTCGAGCACGGAGCTGTCGCCGGTGCTCGCAACGTAGAAGGTGGTGATGTACGGGAGCCACAGCAGGTCGTCGGAGAATCTCGTGCGAATGCCCTTGCTCGTGGGCGGATGCCACCAATGCATCACGTCCCCTTCCACGAACTGATGCGACGCGTGCAACAGGATCTGCCCGCGCGTGAGCGACGGGTCGAGATACATCAACGCGGCCGAGTCCTGCAGCTGATCGCGGAATCCGAACGCACCCCCCGACTGATAGTACGCCGACCTCCCCCACAGCCGGCACGCCAGATTCTGATAGGATAGCCAGCCGTTCACCATCAGATCGAGGGCCGGCGATGGCGTGTCGATCTGCACTCCGCCGAGCGTGTCCTGCCAGAAGGCGCGGACCGTGTCGAGCGACTCGTTGATTGCGGGAGACGCTCCGTACGCGCGAAGCAGCGATCGCGCGCGCTCCTCGTTCTCCGCCTCGCCGAGCAGGAAGGCGATCTCCGCGGTGCCGCCGGCCGGAATCGTGAGCGTCGTCGCGAAGGCCGCGCACGGATCGAGTCCCGCGCCCGTGCGCCCATCGAGCGGCGCATCGGAGTGGAGGGCGGCGGGATCGCTCACGCCGCCGGTGCGACCGAGGAAAGCAGTGCGATCTCCGGTCGCGCTCACTTCGCCCGCGCCCGCGGGCGCGACGAGGGTCGCGAACGCGACGCGCTGCGAGAACTCTCCGCGCGAGGGATTCGTCGCGAGGATCGCGCCGGTGTTCTCATCGCGCGCCGTCACGACATGCGGCGCCGTGAGCCAGGGGACGCCGCCGAGCACGAGATGCGCATAGCTCATCACAGTGATTGCACGCGGATATGCGCTGGTGCTGCGCAGCGAGAGCCGAACGATCTTCACCGGATCGTGCCGTGGCAACCAGGTCGTGGTGCGCTGCTCCAGCTCGTGGCTCGTGTGCCACCAGCTCGTGTAGCCGAAGCCGTGACGCACCTCGTACGGGGCCGGCGCCGGCGTCGGGCCCGGTAGCGGTGACCAGAACACACCGCTCTCCTCGTCGCGCAAGTAGATCGCCTCGCCGTGCGGATCCGACACCGGATCGTTGAACCATGGCGTCAGCCGATTCTCTCTGCTGTTCGCGCTCCAGCTCGTGACCGCTCCGCTCGCGGTGACGATGCACCCGGCGTGCTCGTTCGCGATCACGTTCGACCATGGCATCGGCGGCCAACGTAGCCCGGTGGGCGTCGCATCCAGCCGCACGACGTACTCGGTTCCGTCGCTCGAAAATCCGCCGCTGCCGTTGAAGAAGCGAAGCGGCTCGTCTGCGTTCGCCACGATCGTGGACTCGGGCGCGCGCGCCGGACGGAAGCGATCGTCGCGCGGCGCGGTCACCGCGCCCGCATCGCGGTGCGCCGAGCGGGCACGCATCGCTGTCGGTGTCGATCCCTGGCGCTGCGACACTATCGACAACACCTCATCCCGCGTGTGCCCGGCGCCGAGCAGTGCGACGATCTGCGTCGATGCGTCCGGTGCGAGCGACACGCGTGCTTGCAGCGCGAACATCGGGTCGAGCACTGCGCCCGTCGTTCCCGAGAGCTCCATGCCGGCGTCCAGCGACCGTGGGCGCGCGATCGTGCGTCCGCGACCGATGAAGCGCATCCGGTCCGTCTCCCACGCGAGCGGTGGCGCCGGCTCGAGCGTGCGCAGCGTGTGGATCACCCACAGCGGCTCGTCGTCGATCGCGCGCAGGCGACGCTTCGCCAGAAGCGCGCTGCACGACGCGTCCCACTCCGTCTGGACGAAGAGCTTCGAAAAGGCGGGGTGCGCCGCGTCCGCGACCGGCGTGTTGAGCACCAGCTCCGCGTACGTCGTCACGTCGAGACGCCGCACGCGCCCGCTCAGATTCTCGATCGTGAGCCGTCGCTCCTCCGCCGGCGCGTCGTGCACGAGCGAGATCTCGACCGTGGTCCGAATGCCATCGTGCTCGCGAACGAGCGTGACGCGCCCGTCGCGCACGATCGCTTCGTATGTGTCTCCGGCGCAGCGCACGGGCTCCGCGCCCGCGGACCAGTACTCACCGGTGTCGAGATCGCGTACATACAGCGCGAACGCATCCGTTTCCCGCGTGCGATCGGGCACACGGCGCGTGATCGCGAGATCGCCAAAGTGCGAGCTCCCGGTGCCGTCGTCCGAGATCGTGAGATGATAGCGATCGTTCGCAAGCCGATGCTCACGCGCAATCGCCCCAGCCGAATCGGTCATCGGTGCGTCTCAATAGGTGAGAACGATCGTGGCGGGGAGATGATGAAGTACCACCTCTCCACTCGACGACGGTGCAACGGCACTTCCATTCACGCTCGCGTTCCTGATCGGACGATCCACTGGCGACCGAAACGCGATTCCACCGGGCGGCACGCGCAGCGTGCCACCGATATGTGCGACGAGCGAGCGCGGTGTCATCGCGCGAGCGTCATAATCGATGGGGCCGTACGGTGTGCCGAGCGCGCGGACCTTCACGCCCGGCGCCTCGCGCACCCAGCGCTCCGCGATCCCTGCACCTACGACGAGCGCGCTGTCCGACGCGCGGTCGTACGCGAACATGTCGAGCACCGAGCGGATGTAGTCGGACCCGACCCACGTGTGCGGCATGTCGCCGATGAACTTGGGCGTGTCACGATCGTGCCACACCACTTCGGCCCACTGCCGCCACGCGTCCGGCCGCTGCCCCTGGAAGAAGAAATCGAGCATCGCGAGCGCACGCTGCTTCTCGCCAAGCCGCACGAAGGTGCCGACGGTGCGGAGCTCGTACGGCGTGTACGCATCCCACGCTTCGGCACCGTTGCGCCGCCTCTCGGAATTCCCCCAGTACTTGTCGAATGTGTTCCTGAGTGCGGTGTCGGGCAGCGACGCGAGCTCGCCCACAGGCGCGATGCCGACGGTGGTGGACGTCGCATCGAAGTCGCCGAGCTCCACGGAGCCGGGTAGAAAGTCGATGTGATGCTGTGCCATGCTCGCGCGGTACGACGCCATGATGTCGCTGCGGAAGATGTCGCGCTTCGCGGCGAAGTCTTTCGCCTCATGCGCATGGTGCAGCACCGTCGCGATGAATGTCGCGTCGGCATAGCCGCGCAGCCCGAACATGTCATCCCAGAACGAGTGCATCGGCTTGGCCGAGTAGCCCTCGTGGCTGATCGATTCGGGAAAGAGGCCTCGGAACGCGCGCTTGGCGCCGGAGGAGTACTCCGGCGTGAGCCGCTGCGCGCGGAGCGAGTCCATGTAAGCGACGGCGCCGCCGACGCGCGGCCACATCTTGGCGAGGAACGCGGTGTCACCGGTGTAGCGGAAGTAGTCGGCGATCGCGTAGATCAGCTCACCGTGGCTGTCGTTTTCGGGCACGGGGTCGGCGCCGCGCGCGTCCACGCAGCACGGCACCTTCCCATTCGGGAACTGATACGGCGCATACCACTCGAGAAAGGCGCGCACCTGCTCGGGATGCCCGAGACGGAGAAGCGCGGCGCCGATCATCGAGCCGTCTCGGATCCAGGATCGCGCGTAGGAGCGCGCGCCTGGATGGATCTGCGGGCCGTGGTCGTTGATGAGGATGTCGGCGAGCTGCGCGCGAAGTGTCTCGGTGACGCGCGAGGCGGAGCGCGGCAGCGAGATCGACACGCGGCCCACGGTCGAATCCCACGTGCGTGTCGTAGCCTCCAGAACGCGGCTGGCGAACGCGTGCGCCTCGACCGTTCGTGCGAAGGGGCGCGAGATCGGCGCGTACTTGTGGAGCGGCATCAGCACGTAGACGTCGCGCGACTTGCCGGCAGGAATCGAGAGCGAGTACGACATCGCCGCCGAGGCGTGCTCCATGGGGTCGCGCACATCGCGGCGCGTGGGCAGAGAGTCGGCTCTCAGCGCCTCGTTGATCTCGCCCTCATCGAACGTCGACGCGCCGACGGCGGACGGCGCCGTGAGCGGCACGATGGTCCACGTGTCGTTCACGCGGAGTAGCGTATCCTCCCACGCGATGCTGCGAATGGGCGCGTCGCCGCCCTGGGTCGCGAGAAACTGCCAGCTCGGATTCACCTGGAAGGGTCGTACCGCGAGATGGAGCGTCGGCTTGATCGTCGTCCTCCCGTGGTTCGTTACCCGATAGCGCGCGTAAAGCGACGACGAGTCGGGCGCGCCCGCCGCGAACGTCGTCACCTCGAGCTCGAGTGCGCCCGCGTTCCACGTCACCGAGGGAATCGGCAGATATCCCTTGGCGAGCGATTGCGTCTGCCGCGCGTCGTGCCACGTCACGAGCCTCTTGCCCACGCGCAGAAACGGTTCGAGCGAGAATCCACCCGCATGCGGCTCGATCGCACCCTGCTCGTTCATCAACGCCTCGGCGTCGTCGCCATCCACACCGACGACGGTCCAGTACGATTGCTTAGCACTGAGATATCTCGGATAACTCCCGGCGGGCGCGCTCGCAGCGATGTGCGCGAAGAATTCGTTGCGCGACGCCGACCAATCGACCGGGATCACTGCGAGCTCGCGAATCGCATACGCGCGAGGCTCGCTCGACGCCGGAATGCGCACGCGCAGATACCGCGATTCCATCTCCGGGAGATAGATCCAGTCGCGCCCGCCGTTGCCGCCATTCACGGCGTACGCGCTGTCCCACTTCGCCCCATCCCCCGATGTCTCCACCACGTAGTTCGTCGCTGCGGCACGCGGCGCCCAGTCGATCGTCGCGCCGCCGTACTCGCGCGTGGTGCCGAAATCGACGGAGAACGTCTGCGCGCTCGGGGACGAGTCGCTCTCCCACGTGGTTGTGGTGTTGCCATCCACCGCGAGCGCGGCGGCATGATCCGGCACCGAAGAGGTGGCGCTCGCCACGGGCGTTCCCGTGTACGGACGAATCGGCTCGAGCGGAGTGAAGGTCAGCCCGTCGACCCACACCGTGCCCTTTCCACCGCTCCCCGCCGTGATCGACAGCTCGAGTGCGGCGAGGTGGGCGAGCTCGCCGCCACCGCGCGGACCCCACGCGAACGTGATGTGCCGCTTCTTGAGCGTCACGGTGCGCCATTCGCGCGGGAAGTGCACGTTCACCGCGTTGTTCCACCACACGTTGTCGCCCGTCGAGTCGATCAGCTTCACCTCGAAGTTCTCGGCCGGCGCATCGCCGCGAACGCGATAGGAAAGCGCGTAATTCTCCGGCAGCGCGATGTCGAACTTCTTTCGCGCGATGGCATATCCGCCGTGACCATGAAAGTCGAAATCGAGCCGCATCGCGTGCCCGTGCGTGCCGCCGCTGTCTGCGGTGATATTGAGCGATACGCCATCCGACGGATGGGCGCTCCATCCAGCGGTCGTCTCGAAGCCATCGAGCAGGCGCGCGGAGCTTGGCAGCGCGGGCGTCGGCGCCTGCGCGGGCAGCCCCGACGTGCACGCGAGCACCGATACGACTCCAATCATCGCGCGCCGCCGGAGAGTCACCCCTTCACGCTCCCGGCCATCACGCCCTGGATGTAGTAGCGCTGGAGCACCAAGAACACGATCACCACGGGCAGCACCGTGAGCACCGAGCCCGCCATCATGAGCTCCGTGTCCTGCACGTGCTCGCCCACGAGGCTCGCGAGCGCGACGGGCAACGTGTAGCGCCGCTCATCGGAAAGCACGATGAGCGGCCACATGAAGTCGTTCCACGTGGTGAGGAAGGTCCAGATCGCGAGCGTCGCCAGGATGGGCGTGATCGTGGGCAGCACGATCGAGCGATAGATTCGCGCCTCGCTCGCGCCGTCGATGCGCGCCGCGTCGAGCAGATCGTCGGGGATCGAGACGGCGTACTGGCGGATGAGAAAGATCCCGAAGATGCTCGCCATGCTCGGGATGATGACGCCCCAGTACGTATTGATCAGCCCGAGCGATTTCATCAGGAGAAACAAGGGCAGCATCGCGACCTGCACGGGGATCACGAGCCCCGCACTCATCGCGCGGAACACACCGTCGCGGCCGCGAAAGCGCAGCTTCGCGAACGCGTAGCCTGCCATCGAGTTCACGATCAGCGAGAGCACCGTCACCACGATCGCGATGATCCCGCTGTTCACGAGATAGCGGCTCATGCTCAACCGAGTGAACACGTCCCTGTAATGCTGAATCGTGGGGTGGGCCGGCAGCAGTCGCGGTGGAAACGTGTTCGCCATCCCGGTCGGCATGAACGAGGCCGAGATCATCCAGAGGATCGGGAAGAGCGACAACAGCGCGCCCGCGATGAGCGCCACGTACAGCAGCAGCGTCCCCACACGCACGCGCCTCACGCGGCGAGCCTCCGCTCGAGTCGCAGCTGGATCGCCGTCCACACGAGGATGATCAGGAAGAGCAGGAATGCGATCGATGCGGCGACTCCGAGCCGCCACCAGCGGAAGCCCTCCTCGTACATGAACAGCACGAGGCTCGTCGTCGCCCCCAGAGGACCCCCCGTCGTCATCACGTACGGCTCGGCGAACAGCTGGAAATAGCCGATCATCGTGACGACGCCGACGAAGAAGAACGTCGGCGCGAGATTGGGGAGAGTGACGTGCCAGAACTGGCGCACGGCGCCGGCGCCGTCGAGCGCGGCGGCCTCGTACAGATCCTCCGGAACGGACTGCAGCCCGGCGATGAAGATCAGCATGTTGTAGCCGAAGTTCTTCCACACCGCGAGCAGGATGATCGCGGGCATCGCCCACCGCGGATCACCGAGCCAGTCGATGGGGTGGATGCCGACGGCGCCGAGCGCGTAATTGAGGAAGCCGTACTGCGGGTGATACAGATAGCGCCAGACGATCGCGACCGCGACGAGCGTGGTGACGAACGGCAGGAAGTACACGGTGCGGAAGAACGTCTTGAAGCGCACCGCCTTCGCATTCACGAGGAGCGCGGCGCCGAGCGATGTGG
>DATGDQ010000094.1:0-10265 GCA_035310785.1 Gemmatimonadaceae bacterium
GATTCGTCCGTGCGCACGACGGCGAGCGCGCCGCCCCTCAGCGCGCCGCGCGCCAGTGACATCCAGTCCGCGTTCGCACTCACCGAGAACGACTTGCCGGCCTCTCCATCCGGCAGGTGGAGACTGGCGCCTCCGACGTCGAGTGACAGTCCACGCGTGCCCGCCCATCGCGTCGCGCACACGCGCAGCTGCACGCCCAGCGTGGACGCGACGCGGGCCCCGCCGCCTCGTGAAGCCGCTGCTGGAATGATCTCTGCATGCGCGGCCATCGTTACCGGGCCAAGCGTCACGGGGGGACGAGCCGGGGGACCACGCGAGGTGTCGCTCGCGGACAGGTGCCGAGCGGCGTCGCGTGCGGCGATCGAGACCTCGCTGCGCAGATCACCGATCGGGTCACGGCTGATCGCCAGCAGCCGTGCCCCAAGCCCGAATCCGCCTCCGCGATTGACGACGTGATAGAGCAGGCGGTTGCTCCCGCGCGCGAGCGCCAGGGAGATCGTGTCCGAGCCGGATCTCAGCTCGCGTGCGACTTCCCGGCGAAGCACGCGGCGGCCGTTGAGCCAGATCACCACGTCGTCATCGCTCTCGACGTTGAGACGAACCGTGCGCGGCTCCGGACTCTGGATGTACGTGAGCGCGTAGGCCGCGCGATCGTCGAGCTTCGGATCGCGGAAGACGCTGTAGAGGTCGACGCGGCCGAGCGAGTCGGATGCCTCGGCGCGCCAGCGCATGCCATGAGTGCCCGGCACCAGATCGCCTGCGCTGGCGAACAGCGTGACGGGATCGATGTCGTTGCGATCGAGCCGGAATGCGCCGGTGTCGAGTGGAAAGGGGCCGGCGAGCAGCCACGAGGTGATGGGTGCGTCGCAGGAGCCGGAGGTGACGGGTGATGCTGCGTGCTCGCAGCTCGCGAGAAAGCTCAGAATCGCGGGCGTCGCGAGGCGCGCTCCTCTACGCAGTGAGAGTGCGAGGGTGAATCTCACGTGCGTGCCCGCGAGCACGGGTCAGGGCGCGGCGCCGGTTCCCGTAAAATTCGCGACCTCGTTCTCCATGAGCATGTACGCGTAGTCGCCGTCACCGTTGCCGTGACACGGCAGCGTGGCCCCGGGCGATCCGGGCTTCACACCGGTCGATACGCCGGACTGCGGATTGCCGTCGCGCTTGATCCAGAACTTCACTTTGTGCGGGCCCTCCACGGAGCGAGGAGCATCGTAGTTCGCACCGACGCAGGCGCCTTCCGCGAACTGCGTCAGAGTGGTATCGATCGCGAGCTCTCCGCGCGCGTCGGGCGTATGGCTCGCAACGGAGTAGATTGCGTCGTCGGCCTGAATCTCGAGCAGATAGCGGCGCTGCGGCTGCAAGCCGTACGCGCGCAGTACGAAATGCAGCGCGGGACCAGAGTGTGCATACCAGACCACGCCGGTCGCACCGCCGGCCGCGCGCGGAATGGGCCGAAATGCGGCATCCTTCTGCGCGAGCGTCACGCGCGACATTCTACCCACCGACCGCACCGACTCCGACTGGTCGTATGACGAACGCACGAATATGAACCAGAACAGCGCGCCCGCGAGCGCCACGATGCGTACGGGATCCAGCCGCGTCGTGGTCGGCGGAGCCGGACGAAACTCGTTGTGGGTGCTCGCGTTCGTCGGTGTGGCCATGGCTATTCGGCTGCACGGTTTGTCCGCCTCGAATCTCTGGCTCGATGAAGCCAATTCGTGGCAGGTGGCAAGCAGTTCGTGGTCGACGCTGATCGGGGAGCTGCGCGGTAGTCCGGTTGGTCCACTCTATTTCGTGCTCCTCAAAGTATGGATTTCCGCGCTCGGCGACTCGGCCTTCGCCCTTCGCGCATTTTCCGTGCTGGCGAGCGTCGCGCTGGTGCCGCTCGTGTACGTGGTCGGCATGAATCTGCTGTCGCGCCGTGCGGGGCTGATTGCGGCAGCACTCACCGCGCTCTCGCCGCTCGAGCTGTACTTCGCGCAGGAAGCGCGCATGTACATGCTGACCTCCCTCGTGGCGCTGCTCGCGTTCTGGGCATACGTACGGTGGAGAGAGGCAGCGCTCGCAACGCTGGACGCGGGAGACGCCGCCGTCCCGCGCTCGCACGTGACGGCGCTCGGCTGGTACATTATCGCCGGAATCATCCTCCTCTTTACGCACCCGGTGGCCGGCACGCTGCTCGTCGCGTTGAATCTCGACGCGCTCGTGCTCTGGTGGCAGTCGCGCACGCGTGCGAAGAGGTCCGTTGTCATCTCGTGGATCGCGGCGCAGGCGGCGATTCTCGGAGTGGTCATCGTCTATCTCGCGTTTCTGAGTATCGGCACTGCAGCCTCGTCGCAGGCATGGCGCACCGGAATCGGATTCGAGCGTTCGCTGCGCGCGGCGATGATGCTTCCCTTCGGGGCGATCGGCGGGCAGCGCTTCTATCCCACCGACTTCTGGTACGCGTTCAACGATCTGCTGCAGCGCAGAGGTGCGTTCGGCCGTTTCCTGACGTTGCTCGTCATCCAGCCTCTCGCGCTCCTCGTGTTCGTGATCGCCGGCGATGCGGCGATACGTGAGCGGTCGAGAGCGCGCCAGAGCCCAGCTGCCACGGCGTGGGTGAAGGGTGCGCGGCGACTCCTGCTCTTCGCGCTGATCATCCCGCTCGTCTTTGCCGTGCTCATCTCGATCACACGCGCGCTCGAGACCGAGCGATACTTTCTCTTCGTCGTGCCGTTCTTCTTTCTCCTCCTGGCGGACGGGCTCGCAGCTCTCGAGTCGAGGACACGGTGCGCCGCGCTCGCCGTGCTCGCCGCGGGCATGCTTCTGGGCACGCGGTCGACGAAGGCCGCGATCTCGCGCGACAGCGACTACCGGTCAACGGCGGCGCTCATTGCGCGCGAGCACCAGCCGGGCGATCGCGTGATGATCCAGCCGCGCGAGATGAACGCACCACTTCGGTTCTATCTCCGTCTGCCCGCCGTTCCGGTGATCGGGCTCATGGCCGACGCCTCATTCGGACAGGAGCTCGCGAAACTTCCGCCCGGCCGCACATGGGCCGTCATCGATTATCGGTCACCCTTGTACACGCTCGCACCGCAGGAGCTCGCCGATTCCCTGCGCACCCCGCTTCTGCAGGAGGCCTACACCTCGGACGCGAGTGTCGGCGTTCGAGTGGCGCTGGTGGATACTCGGACCGCACCGAAGTGACCTAGGGACCGACCGCGATCGGGTCTGCAGACCGGAGCACGTACTCGAATTTTCCATCGCCGTTGCCGCCGCACGGCAGTGCGCTGCGTGAGCCGAGAAGATCGTTGGAGCTCGCGCCACTCGCAGAGCCATCCGTCTTGAGTGCCACCTGCAGTGTGCGCGCGGACTCGAGCGTTCGCCGCGACGGATCCTCCGCGCCCACGCATTGCCGGTTCATGAGCGCGGTCTCCACGCCATGAGCGCCGAGGGCGCCGGTGCCATCCGCGCGGCGGCTCGCGACGGCGTACTCCTTTCCATCGGCGGCGGTGAGAACGACCCGATACGCTTTCGTCGGGGCGAGATTGGTCGCGAACACGTACCAGTCGATGGCGCCATCCACCACCATGTAGCTGAACGTACCCGTGGGGCTCTGACTTCCGCGCCCTTCCGGCGCGAGCGGAATCGTGTTGTAGGCGGTGAGATCGGGCACGATCCTCACCGTCTTGGGCGCCTGCATGTCACTGTCATTGCTGCACGCCGCAATCGCGAGCGAGAGCAACGCGATGATCGCCGCGCGCCGCATCGTGGCTACCGCTCCGACATCGCCGACATCGGCACAGGAGTGCGCATGGGCTCGGGAGACATTGCCTCCGCGATCTCCTCGACGTGAGGCACGTTCGGGCGCTTGATCCACGACACGCGCGCGAGCCCATGATGAATCGAGTATCCGGCGACCAGCCAGTATCCCGCGCCGAACAGGATGAGGAATGGTGTCGCACCGTATTCGTGCGTCACGATCGCGTAGCCGAGTCCAGCGCTCGTGTAGACCGCCATGATGAGCTCGAAGATGACGGTGCTACTGAAGCGACTCCGGTATTTGAGCTGCTGCCACCGCTGCCCGCGTCGCGTGAGATCGTACTTTGGTGTACGGATGAATCCCGTCTTGATCCCGAGCCATGCTTCGACGGCCGCCTTCGCGTTGTTGACGCTCAGGCCAATGGACTGCGCGAGAAACGCCGGGAAGAAAATCATGCGTTTCAGCCAATCCCGGTGCAGCGCTCGCTCGGCTTCGGCGTGATACGAGTACGTGCCGAATAGCGAGAAAATGAAGTAGGCCGAGATCGGCCAGGCGATCCGGATGTGATTGTGGTGGGCGATGACGACGACGAGCGGATTGATTATTCCGACGAGCAGCAGCACCGGATAGGTGCCGTTGGAGAGCAGGTGCAACACTCCCTGCAGCTTGAGCCAGGGGGTCAGGCTCGAGCGCATGAGCGCCGGCAGCATCTTCTTCGCCGTCTCCTGCGTGCCTTTCGTCCAGCGAAACTGCTGGGCCTTGAGCCCGTGCACGTCCGCCGGAAGCTCGGACGGACACACGACGCTGGGCACATACTCGATGCGCCAGCCCGCGAGCTGCGCGCGGTAGCTGAGGTCGAGATCCTCGGTGATCGTGTCGTGCTGCCAGCCGCCGGCTTCCCTGATGCACTGGGCGCGCAGGAGGGTGCCGGTGCCGTTGAAGCCGAGGAGCAGGCCGCCGAACGAGCGGCCGGTCTGTTCGATCGCGAACTGCGCGTCCAGTCCCATCACGGTCGCGCGGGTGAGCGTCGAGTATTCCTCGTTGAGATATCCCCAGCGGCCCTGTGCGATTCCGACGTTCGGATCGCGCATGTGCGGCAGCATGGCCCGAAGGAAATTGGGCGGAATGACGAAGTCGGCATCGAACAGCGCGATGAATTCCGCGCTGGTGTGATTCAGCCCATTGGCGAGCGCGCCACTCTTGAAGCCTTCGCGGTTGGTGCGATGGATGTGCGTGATGTCGAAGCCCTGGGCTCGATATCGACCGACCAGACTGCGCGCGAGCTCCACCGTGTCGTCGGTGGAGTCATCGAGGACCTGGATGGAGAGCAGCTCCTGTGGATAGTCGAGCTCGGTCGCTGATCGCAGCAGTCGTCCCAGCACGTATCGCTCGTTGTAGATCGGAAGCTGGACGACGACATGCGGAAGCTCGCCCTCCCCGAGCGCGGGTGGATGCTCCAGCCACCGTGAGCGGCTACGACGGTAAAACGAGACGAGCACATATCGATTGAGACTGACCAGCGACAGCAACAGAAGGGCGATACCGTAGATGACCAGAGCAGTGCGAGGAATCATGTTCTCGACGTCGGAAGGATGACCGAGCGCGGCTGGAGCCACAGTCGGGGGAATTCGCACGACGAAAAATCATATTGCACATGGCGAGCCCAAAATTCGGAACGACTGCACCGCCTAACGGCCGGCGGGAAAAATTTCTTGATGATCCGAATGCTCCGAATGTTTCGCGACGGGTGAATAGGACGAGTCCGTCAGAAATCCAGCTGTTCGAGGGTCCATTACGGAGAGAAACCCCGGCTGCGGCCGCCGCGTCACCGTCCATGCGAAAAAACAATGTACCTCCATCGCGACCGCGGCGCTCAGTGCTAGTACCCGAATTCCTGTCCGCGTTCCGCTGCGCCTGTTGCATCAGAGGTCGATGTGAACTGCGTCACCAATCGGATCAGCGCGACATGCGCACGATCTCGAGGGCGCGACTTCGCGCTTCGCGCATCGACGCGGGGATCGCGCGCAGCATCGGCGCATCGATGTTGCGACAACGATTTCGCGGCAATTGCAGTTCCTACATCGAGCTCGCACACTCGACGGTTCACGACCGTCCTCGCGACATCCCTGCTGTCGAATCAACCATGGGACTCGGCTCGCGCGCAGTGATGCGACCGAGGGAAGGGAGCCGCGCGGCGAGTGAATGTGTGTGCATGCGACGCTCGCGATCGCGCTCGATTTTTCACTTTTCATGGGGGAGAATTGGCCGGTGCGGGGTGCCCGCACCGGGGTGGTGAGAGCCCCGCTACGGGGGAAAAGCGCCTTCACCACGGGCGTCAGAGTCGTCTCACCCTATTGCATCCTTCGCCGCTCTCTATACCTTCCGCCTTCGACGGACCCGTTCCCGCACGAATGAACGCGATCCCTTCACCACTCCGGAGAATCCTCGATGGCTACAAAAAAGAAGAGCAAGGCGAAGAAGTCAGCGAAGAAGGCGACCAGGAGGAAGACAGCGAAGAAGGCGACCAAGAAAGCCGCGAAGAAGAAGCGCACGCCGAACGCCGCGTTCATGAAGCCCATGCAGCCGGACGAGGCGCTCAGCGCGGTCGTCGGCTCGGGACCACTCCCCCGCACGGAGATCACGAAGAAGCTCTGGCAGTACATCAAGCGGAACGGCCTGCAGGATGCGAAGGTCCGTCGCAACATCAACGCCGACGAAAAGCTCGGACGCGTGTTCGGCGGAAAGAAGCAGGTCTCGATGTTCGAGATGACGAAGCTCGTCAACAAGCACATCAAGTAACGCTCTGGTATCGCGTACATAGGTGGAGGGGGCGCTCTCGATCAGGGGCGCCCCCTTGCTGCATCTCTCATCGCATGACTCGCGGCACTCCGAGGATGGGCTTGTGTACCACCCCTCGCGACGCGGAATATCGAGCGTCCGCCGGAACGTGTCTCTCAGCCCACAACTGAAGTGGCAGCCAAGAAGCGCAACACGAACACTCCTCGAAAGAAGTCCGTCGTCGCGGCCGCGAGATCATCCCGGGGAACGCGCGAGCCACTCTTTTCGCGCTCCTCACTGATCTCGCTCGCCAGCGCCGTGGCGATCTTTCTCTTCATCCGGATCTTTCTGATCGCGGCGTATCACATCCCGTCGGAAAGCATGGAGCCAACGCTGCTCGTGGGCGACTTCCTGTTCGTCGATGAGGTGTCGTATGGCGCGCACATCCCCTTCACGAATCTCCGCGTCCCCGGCTTCACCGCCCCGAAGCGCGGCAGCATCGTCGTCTACGAATCGCCGCCGCAGCACTGCATTCCCAACACCAATTGCCCGTTCTCGCCGGACGATCCCACACCCGTCGTCGTGAAGCGTGCCGTCGCAGTTGCCGGCGACACCGTCTACATGCGCCAGGGGCTGCTCTACGTGAATGGCATCGCGCAGCGGCAGGGATTCGGGGCGAGCCCGCAGCCGCTCGCGCAGGACGATACCTCGCCGTACTATGGCTGGCAGCATCGCTTCGAAGTCCAGGGCTCGCGCTTCGGCGCGCCGCCCGCCACGCCCACGCACGACAACTGGGGGCCGCTCCTCGTTCCGCCCAAGCATCTCCTCACCATGGGCGACAATCGCTACGAGTCCGTGGACGGTCGCTACTACGGCTTCGCTCCGCTCGCCAACGTAAGAGGCCGCCCGCTCTTCATCTATTTCTCGTTCGACACGCAAGACTGGAAGCTCCGCTTCGATCGCTTCTTCACGATCATCCGCTAGATCCTCCATCTTCCGGCCCCGATGACCGCAGCCGCGCCACCCAAACGCACACTGCTGCGTGATCTCACCCTGTTCGGGACCGTCGCCCTCGTCTCGGGCAACATGCTCGGGACCTCGCTCTACACTCTGCCGGCGTCGGTGGCCTCGGTGGCCGGACCGATCGGCATCGTGTCGTGGGTCATCACTGCCACGGGCTTCCTGCTCCTCGCGCTGCTCTACGCGGAGCTCGGCCCGCGCTACCCGCGCACCGGAGGGCCATACGTCTTCGCTCGCGAAGCCTTCGGCGAGTTCGCAGGCTTCCAGACGGTGTGGATGTACTGGCTCAGCGCCGTCGTTGGCAACGCGGCGATCGTCACGGGCGCAATCGGCTATGCGGTATCGTTCTCGAAGACCCTCGCCGACAGCCACCTGCTGCAGTTCGCGCTCGCCCAGGGCGTCGTCTGGCTCCTCTGTCTGATCAACATCATCGGTGTCAAACAGAGTGCGCGCGTGCAGAAGTCGATCCTCCTCATCAACATCATCCCCCTCGTCCTCCTCGCCCTCGCACTGTTCAAGCTCAATCCGGCGAACTTCCATCCGTTCCATCCCAAGGGCACGTGGACGCCCGTCGCCGCCGGATCCGCCCTCATGGTCTGGGCGTACGCCGGCATCGAGTCGGCGACGGTGCCCGCCGAGGAGATGCAGGCGCCGCAACGCACGATCAGGCTCGGCACGCTGCTGGGCTACGGGCTCGCGACGATGATCTTTCTGCTCTCCGCCGTGGCAGTGATCGGCGCGCTCCCGAACGACGTCATCGCATCCTCGGCGCGCCCGCTCGAGCTCGCGGTGCGCGAGACACTCGGCAATCTCCCTGCGATCCTCGTCAGCATGGCGGCGATCGGAGCGTCGATCGGGGTGCTGAACGGATGGATCCTCATGGCCGGCCGCATTCCGTTCAGCGCCGCGCAGGACGGATTGTTCTTCTCGACCTTCGCCCGCGTCCATCCCCGCTTCGGCACGCCGTACGTCGCGCTCATTGGCGGATGCGTGATCTCGAGTGCGATGCTGACGCTCTACTTCATTCCGGGCAGCACGCTGCTCAGCGTGTTCAACTTCACGGTGCTGCTGGCGAATCTCGGCACGCTCTTCCCGTATCTCTACAACTCGGCCGCCGCCCTCATGCTGGCCCGCCGGGATCCCGATCGATTCACGATCAGGGAGCAGCGCAAGACGTCGCTGCTGGCCCTCGTGTGCTTCCTGTTCCTGGTCTGGACGACGTGGGGGGTGGGCGCCCAGATCGTCTTCTGGGGCTTCCTCGTGCTGCTGCTGGGAACCCCGCTGTACATCTGGTTCAAGACTCGCGTCCCGGCCGTGGCGCCAGCCTGACCCTTTCGTAATCGGCCTTCGAGCTCTGTTGACAGGCGGGAAACCGCGTGCTAAATCGAATCCCGAGTGATTTACTCGGAATTAACACGCTTCCCGAAATGAAAGAAAATGAGTGGACGTGGGCTCCGCTGCAGCCGGATGGATCGGTCGCGCGTGCTGATTGCAGTGTTGGCGATGACGATGGCCTCACCCCTGCCGGCGTCCGCCCAGGCGGCACTTGGTCGAACAGCCGAACCCCCGTCCGCCGAGCGAGGCCCCATCGCCGGGCGCGTGCACGACGCGGCGGGCCAGCCTCTGGCGGGCGTACGCGTGACGCTCGAGGCGCTCGTGCCCGCCGCATCCACCGCGCCCCCCTCGCGGCGCGTCGACACGACGACGGCCGAGGGGCGGTTCGTGTTCGCGAACGTGGCCGCGGGCTCGTACACGCTGACGTTCGAGGGCGACTCCCTGGCCACGCGTCGCCTCACCGTGCGCGGCGGCGACAGCGTCTCCACGCTGGAGGTTCTGCTTCTGCCCGCGAGCACCGCAGCAGCATCCCAGCTCGCGGAGGTGATCGTCACCGCGAGATCCGCTCCGGCATCGCCATTGATCGGAGCCTTGCCCGACATTCGCGGCACCGAGCTCTTTGCCGGAAAGAAGACCGAGATGATCGAGGTCGACAGCCTGCCCATGAATACGTCGCAGGATGTCTCACGGCAGCTCTTCGCGCGCGTGCCCGGCGCCAACATCACGGAATCGGCGAGCAGCGGCTTCCCCTCCAACGGCATCGCCTTCCGCGGCCTGAATCCCGTGCAGTCGGTCGAGATGAACGTGCGCCAGGATGGCGTGAACATCGTTGCCGATCTCTACGGCTACCCCGAGACGTACTACACGCCGCCGGCCGAGGCGATGGAGCGCGTCGAGCTGGTGCGCGGAAGCTCCTCGCTGCAGTTCGGACCGCAGTTCGGTGGCGTGATCGATTACGTGCTGCGTGACGGGGCACCCCACTCCTCTCTTTCGATCCGCGCACGCGAGACGGGTGGAAGCTTCGGCATGTTCAACTCCTACCTCTCGCTCGAGGGCGGCAGAGACAAGTGGACCTACTTCGCGTACGGACAGTACCGCTCGCAGACGGGGTGGCGCCCGAACTCGGATCTCTGGCAGCTCTCGGCGGCAGGGAAGGTGACGTTCCACGCGAGCGACAGGCTCTCCCTCGGCCTCACGTACTCGCTGCTGCGCAACGACATTCACATGCCGGGCGGACTCGACGATGCACAATTCGCTCGAGATGCACGCGCCTCCTTGCGCGCGCGCAACTGGCTCGCGAGCCCGTGGAACGTGCTCGCGCTCGATGGTGAGTACGAGCTCTCGGCGAGCACGCGCGTCACCTCGTCGCTCTCGCTCATGCGCA
>DATGDQ010000095.1:0-12609 GCA_035310785.1 Gemmatimonadaceae bacterium
GCCCGAGCCTGAGATGTCGATCGCGAAATCTTCCTGAGGCGACTGCGCGCTGCTCGATTTCATGAGCACACGCACGAGATCCTGCGCGGCATCGTAGTTGGTGCCCCACTGTCCGTGCTGTCGGTTGACAATGAGGTATACCGTACCGTCCGGCTTTGGTATCGTCCACAGCGAGTATGCACCGGCGGGAACCGGCGCGCCGCCGATCACCAGGTCGTGGTCGAAGGCGATCACCGTCGCTTCGTTTGCGCCCGTGCGCCACACCTTGTCATAGGGAACGACGGCGCCCAGAATCGTGCGGCCGCGTCGACGAGGGCTGCCGAACGTCGCAACCACCTGCCCGCCGCCGATCATGCCCTTCGCGATGACGTTGGGCGATGCCGCACCGACGCCCCTCCCTGCGCGATCCGCGGACGCGAACGACTTCGCCATCGCATCGATGTCCACCGATGTCGTGCGCTGCGTCTCGGTCTGCTCCGTGGTTGCGCGTGCGTCGGCCGCCGTGATGCTTCCACTCGCATCGACGGTGAGGTGCGTCCACTCGATGCCGAAGTAGTCGACGTCGACCCGCGTGGCGGATCGGGAAAGGAATTTTCGCGTCTGCATCGCACCGTTGGCGATGTCGATCGCGGGCACGACGAGTGTATCGCTCCCGCTCGGCCTCGCGCGCGACAGCTGCAGCTCGTAGAGTCCCATCGAGCTGTACAGTCCGTAGGATGCGCCGATGCCCGTCATGAGCAGCGGCACCGTTCCCTTGGCGATCGGTCGTGCGACGTTTCGCTTCTGGCCGGCGGAGTCGATCGTCGCGCGCACGGAGTCGCCGTCGAAGACGAGCGTCAGCCGCCGCCCCGCCAGGTTCTTCGCGCCCAGCGCATCCGATTCGTAGAGCGTGCGGGCGATCGAGCCATCGGCCCGCGCCTCCACGTCGTAGTGCAGCCGCATCGTGGCCGGCACTCGCACGAGGATGTCGCCCGTGATGTGATTGCCGGCGCGTGAGACCTTCTCGACCGCGACGGTGTCCCGACCGAGCGTCGTGATGAACGAGCCCATGTCGTCGATGCGTGTCGTGCCGAACGATGCCGTCGAGGCGGCGAGGATCCAGACGATGGCTGTCTTCATGCGCACGCCTCGGAGGAGAGCCAGCGGTGGTGACCCCGTGCGGAATTCCGATTCATAGGCTAAACTGCCGTCATGGATGGCCGTATCCATATGACCATTTGATCTCGACTGGACCATACCATTCATCCGCCCTGTCCATGCCCCGCACTCGCGTTGCCGATGCTCTGACGCCACATCTCGCGCTGCAGCGAGATGGGGGCGATGCCATGCACCGGCAGCTCTACTCCAGCTTCAGGTCCGCGATTCTCGACGGCGTGTTCGCGCCTGGAACGCGGCTCCCGTCCACCCGTGCACTCGCCGATGATCTTGGCGTCTCGCGCACGACCGTGCTGCAGGCGTTCGAGCGGCTCGTGAGTGAGGGCTATGCAACCGCGCGCTCGGGCGCTGGAACGCGTGTCGCGACGAGCCTCGCCACATCGGCGCATCGCCGCTCGACGATTCGCGTGGAGGGGCGCGCACCGCGTATTCCCGAGCGAGCGCCGCGACTGTCGCGCGCCGCCACGGAGATGATCGAGGAATTCAACGTCACCCGACCGACGCACCGCATGGTTCCATTCGCGCTCGGCTATCCGGCGCTGGACGAATTTCCCGTGGCGCTCTGGGCTCGCATCAACGGCCGTCTGTGGCGAACGCGCTCGACCGAGATGCTCAGCTTCACGGATAGTCGCGGCTACCCGCCGCTCCGTGAGGCGATCGCGCAATACGTGTCGACCGCGCGCGGCGTACGGTGCACCGCCGAACAGGTGATCGTGACCAATGGCGCGCAACACGGGATCGACCTGATGTCTCGCGTGTTGCTCAACGCCGGCGACGTCGCATGGGTGGAACAGCCGGGATATCGGCCGGTGCGTGCCTCGCTCAGAGCCGTGGGTGCGCAGATCGTGCGCGTACCGGTGGACGAGCACGGGCTCGACGTACGCGAAGGCGAGCGGCGTGCGCCGCACGCGCGCGTCGCGTTCATCACACCATCGTACCAGGCGCCACTCGGCGTCGCGCTCACACTCGAGCGCCGCCTTGCACTGCTCGATTGGGCCGCGCGCGCAGACGCGTGGATACTCGAGGACGACTACAACGGTGAGTACCGCTACGATACCGATCCGATTCCCGCCGTGCAGGCACTCGACCGCGCTGGCCGAGTCATCTACATCGGCACCTTCAGCAAGACGCTCGCGCCGGGGCTGCGGGTGGGCTACCTCGTGGTGCCGTCTTCGCTGCTGAATGCGGTCACGCGCGCCCGTCTGGCGAGCGACATGCACACTTCCGTTCCGGTGCAGGCCGCATTGGCGGAGTTCATCGCGGGCGGACATTTCGCGCGACACATTCGTCGCACGCGCGATCTGTATCGTCAGCGGCAGCGCGAGCTGCTCGAGCTCGCGCCTGCGATCACCGGCGGACTGCTCGAGATGCGACCAGCGCCTGCGGGCATGCGCCTGCTCGGCTTGTTGCCGCGTGGCGTAGATGCGGGTGCGGTGAGCTGGGCGGCGTCGGAGCGCGGCGTTCTCGTGACGCCACTGTCGCGATCAGCGCCGAAGTCGATCACCGATGGACGCGAAGGACTGCTGCTCGGTTACGCGGCGTACGATCGCACCGCGACGGAGCGCGCGTTGCGAGTGTTGGCACAGGTGGTGAGGGAGCAACTGCAGCGGCCGCAAGCGGGGCCGATCAAGAGCGCCTGATGCCGGACGCCCATGGCAGACTATGTGCGTAGCCTGATCGCGCTGCGCCCGGGTGATTCGACCCGGACACGGCTTCTTCGCACAATCAGGAGTGCATCATGAGCAAGCTTCTACGTGGTCTCGCCGCCGGATACGGCGCCAAGAAACTCGGCGGCGGGTGCTTCAGCACCGTGGTGATCTTCCTTCTGCTCTGGTGGCTGCTCGGGCACTTCGGCGTGTTCCGCTGAGAGGCGGAAGCCTACCCCCGCACCAGCTTCTTGTACTTGATGCGATGCGGCTGATCCGCCTCTGCGCCTTTCCGTTTGTGCAGATCCGCCTCGTATTCCTTGTAGTTCCCCTCGAACCAGACGACCTCGCTCTCGCCCTCGAACGCGAGCATGTGTGTCGCCACGCGATCGAGAAACCAGCGATCGTGTGAGATCACGACCGCGCATCCCGCGAAATCGTTGAGCGCCTCCTCGAGTGCGCGCAGCGTGTCGACGTCGAGATCGTTCGTCGGCTCATCGAGCAACAGCAAATTGCCGCCACTCTTGAGCAGCTTCGAGAGATGCAGCCGGTTGCGCTCTCCCCCCGACAGGTCCTTCACCTTCTTCTGCTGATCGGCTCCACGAAAGTTGAAGCTGGCCAGATACGCGCGTGAGTTGATCTCCTTCTTTCCCACCGGAATCGTGTCGAGCCCGCCACTCACTTCCTGATAGACGGTGTTCTCCCCGTTCAGCTCGCGGCCCTGATCGACGTACGCGATCTGCACGGTGTCACCGATCGTCATCGTCCCCGAATCCGGCTTCTCCTCGCCGGTGATCAGCCGGAACATCGTGGTCTTGCCCGCACCATTCGGCCCGATCACGCCCACGATGCCGCCGCGGGGCAGCGAGAACGTGAGGTTCTCGAAGAGCAGCTTATCGCCGAAGCCTTTGCGCACGCCCTTCGCGATCACGACGTCGTTGCCGAGCCGCGGTGGCGGCGGGATGACGATCTCGTTCTGCGACACCTTCTCGAACGTGTCGGAGGCCGCGAGCTCCTCGTACTTCTGGATGCGCGCCTTGCTCTTCGCCTGGCGCGCACGCGGCGCGAGTCGCACCCACTCGAGCTCCCGCTGCAGCGACCGCTGGCGCGCGGACTCGCTCTTCTCTTCCTGCGCGAGACGCACGCGCTTCTGCTCCAACCAGGCGCTGTAGTTCCCCTCGTACGGAATGCCTGCACCGCGATCGAGCTCGAGGATCCACTTGGCGACGTTGTCGAGGAAATACCGATCGTGCGTGATGGCCACCACGGTGCCCGGAAACTCCGCGAGAAACCGCTCGAGCCAGGCAACGCTCTCGGCATCGAGATGGTTCGTCGGCTCATCGAGCAGCAGCATGTCCGGCTGGTCGAGCAGCACCTGACACAGCGCAACCCGTCGCCGCTCACCGCCCGAGAGCGTCTTCACATCCGCATCCGGCGGCGGAAGCCGCAGCGCGTCCATCGCGATCTCGATGCTGCGATCGAGCTCCCACAGATTCTGTGCGTCGATCTGTTCCTGCACCTTCGCCTGATCCTCGAGCAGCTTCGTCATCTCATCGTCGCTCATCGGCTCGGCGAACTTCATCGAGATCGCCTCGAACTTCTCGAGCAGCGCGCGCTTCTTCGTCACCGCGAGCTCGACGTTGCCCTTCACATCCTTCGTGGCGTCGAGCTGCGGCTCCTGCGGGAGGTAGCCGATGCGCGTCCCGTTGGCAGGCCACGCCTCACCCTGAAAATCCTGGTCGACGCCCGCCATGATCCGCAGCAGCGAGGATTTCCCCGCGCCATTCGCGCCGAGCACGCCGATTTTCGCGCCCGGATAGACGGAGAGATAGATGCCGCGCAGAATCTCCCGACTCGGCGGGACGACTTTGCGCAGGTCCTTCATTACGTAGATGAACTGTGGTGCCACGCGCGTTCCTCGGATGGAGCGAGATGATGAATGTGGGACGGTGAAAGCTAACCCGCCTGCTCGCTGGGCGTCGATCGATACGCCGCAACAAAGAGCGCGAGCAGCACGAGGTCGAACACGGCGAAGGTCATCGTGATCCCCGGCAGCCGGTGTCGAGCGAACAGGAAGATCGACGGCACTCCGAACGAGAGCTTCTCCACCATTGCGGGCGGCATGAACGCTCGATAGCGCGCGGGATCGCGCGCGATCACGAGAAAGCACAGCTGCCACGCGATCGCGATGCCCAGGAAGCCATAGAAGTACTCCGCGTGCGTGATCGCTGGCGGATAGTCGCGCGCAATTCTGGACTCGCTGAACAGCTGCGGCACCAGCACGATGAGGCCATAGATGCCGGCGAAGAGAAACACACGGCGGGCGAAATTGTTCATTGTCTTTCCGAGAGATTGTGAGAGGTGATTCAAAATAATTGGTATTCGGCCTCGGTCACTTGGCGCGTAGGCGCACGACCTACATCGTTAGTGCACCGTCTTCCGTAATCGTCACTTCAGGCTCAGGAATTCGCTCGTGAGAAACACGTCTTCTGCGCTCTGGCTGGTGCTTTCCGCCTCGAGCACGCTCGCCGCCCAGACATCGCTGCCGCTCAAGCACGCGCCTCAGCCCACCACGAGCGCGATCACCGCCGGCGATCTCATGACGCGCCTCTATCTCATCGCCGACGATTCGATGAAGGGGCGCCAGGCCGGAAGCGCGGAGCATCAGAAGGTCACCGCATACATCGCGTCGGAGCTGAAGCGCATGGGCCTCGAGCCCGCAGGCGACAGTGGTGGATACTTCCAGTCGATCCCGCTCGTGCGCCGCCACTTCGAGCAGAGAGGGACGCTCACCGCAGGCACCGCCACACTTCGCGCGGACTCCGATTTCGTGCCGCTCGTCGTGCGGGGCACCCCACGTGACATCGACGGCGCGCAATCGATTTACGGTGGCGTCTTCACGGACTCGAGCACCTGGATCACCGCGGATCAGGCGCGCGGCAAGCTCGTCGTCTTCAGCGTTGGGCTCCCTTCCACCGGCTCACGCTTCTACACCATTTCCATTCGACCGACGAGCCGATTCGCCGGCGCCGCCGCCGTCGCGATCCCGATGCTGGAGATCGCACCTCCGGAGTACCTCGCGCGCGCGACGAAGCCGGGACTCGCGCTGTCCCGGGGCTCCACCGGTCCGGAGAGCGCCGCCCCGCTGCACCTGCTCATTTCTCGAACCGCAGCGCGCGCGCTTCTCGGCGGCTCGCTCGACTCGCTCAAGCCCGGCACCACGGGTCAGACCGTGCATGGGTCTCTCAGGCTCATCGAGGAGCCGCGACCAACGCGCAATGTCATCGCCGTGCTTCGCGGCTCCGATGCATCGCTTCGCGGGGAGTACGTCGCGATCGGCGCGCACAGCGATCACATCGGGACGCGAGACGTGCCGCTCGAGCACGACTCCGTGCGCGCCGCCAACGAGCAGGCGTGGGAGATGCGCGGCAAGTCGCTCGACAACGCGACTCCGAGCCCGCAGCAGGCCGCGCTCATCAAGGTCAACGTCGACTCCCTTCGGAAGATTCACGCACCGCGCCTGGACTCCGTGTTCAACGGCGCCGACGACGACGGTTCGGGCACCGTGTCCGTGCTCGAGATCGCGCAAAAGTTCGCGAGCGAGCGCCCGCATCCGCGCCGTTCCCTTCTCTTCGTATGGCACACCGGCGAGGAGCTCGGACTCCTCGGCTCGCGCTGGTTCACCGATCATCCGACGGTTCCGCGCGATTCCATCGTCGCGCAGCTCAACATCGACATGATCGGGCGCGGCGACTCGGCAGACATCTTGGGTGGGGGCCCGAACGTCGTCGGGCTGGTCGGCTCGAAGCGTCTCTCGACGGAGCTCGGCGATCTCGCCGAGCGTGTGAATCAGAAGATGGAACATCCCCCGCTGCACTTCGACTACTCGTTGGATGTGCCCGGTCATCCGGAGAACATCTACTGCCGGAGCGATCACTACATGTACGCGCGCTACGGCATTCCGATCATCTTCTTCACGACCGGGCTGCATCAGGACTATCACCAGTTGACCGACGAGCCGGAGTACATCGACTACGCGCACATGGCGCGCGTCGCGAGCTTCGTGCACGATCTCGCGCTCACCGTCGCGAATCTCGACCACCGCGTGGTAGTCGACAAACCGAAACCCGATCCGATGGGCGTCTGCCGACAGTAGGGCGACGGGACGGCGGTGCTCAGACGCCGGCGGCCACCTCCGCGGCGCGGGAGGCGCGCTCCTGTACCGGCCTGCTCGCCGTCGCACCGACCGATGAGGATTTCGTCGCCATGCGCGCCTCCTCCTCGGCCACACGGCGCTTCGTTCGGATGACCGAGTCGGGATTGAGGCTGATGGAGTCAACCCCCTGTTCCACGAGGAAGGCGGCGAACTCGGGGTAGTCGGAGGGAGCCTGTCCGCAGATCCCGACCGTGCGCCCCGCCGCATGCGCGCCGGCGATGAGCTGCGCGCACATGCGGCGCACCGCCTCATCGCGTTCGTCGAACAGCGGTGCGACTCGCGACGAATCGCGGTCGACGCCAAGGACGAGCTGCGTGAGGTCGTTCGAGCCGATGGAGAAGCCATCGAAGAGCGGCGCGAACCGGTCGACGAGAATGACGTTCGACGGAATCTCGGCCATCACGTACACCTCGAGCCCGCGCTCGCCGCGCACGAGACCTCCCTCGCGCATCACCGCGAGCACGTTGTGCGCCTCGTCGGGCGTACGGCAGAACGGGACCATGACCTTGAGATTCGTGAGCCCCATGGTCTCGCGGACGCGCTTGACCGCGGCAACCTCGAGCAGGAATCCGTCCTTGTAGTCGGGATGATAGTACCGGCTCGCACCGCGCCACCCGAGCATCGGATTGTCTTCCGCCACCTCGAACGCCGCTCCGCCCGTCAGGTGCGCATATTCGTTCGACTTGAAGTCCGAGAAGCGCAGGATCACCGGCTTGGGCCAGAACGCTGCAGCCAGCGTCGCGATCCCCTGTGCGAGCGTGTCGACGAAGTACTCGCACTTGTCGGGATACCGTGCGGTGAGCGCATCCACCTCGCGCTGCGCCTCGCTGGACAGTGAGGCGTAGCGTGTGAGCGCGAGCGGATGTACGCGCACCCAGCTCGCGAAGATGAATTCCATGCGCGCGAGCCCGACGCCATCGTTCGGCATCATCGCCACCTTGAAGGCCTGCGTCGGATCCCCGACGTTCACGCAGATCTTCGTGCGCGTCGCCGGAAGCGAGGCGAGGTCCACGTCCTCCGTGCGAAACGCCAGCGCCCCGTCGTAGACGTGCCCCGTCTCGCCTTCCGCGCAGGAGACGGTGACAACCCGACCACTCGGGATCTTGGTCATCGCGTTCTCGGCACCGACGATAGCCGGGATCCCGAGCTCGCGCGCCACGATTGCTGCGTGCGAGGTGCGTCCGCCGCGCGCAGTGATGACCGCGCTCGCCTGCTTGAGAACGGGCTCCCAGTTCGGATCCGTGGACTCGGTGACGAGCACCTCGCCAGCCCGGAACTCGCTCATGCGCGATGCGTCCGCAATGATGCGTGCCGGTCCGCTGGCGATCTTCTCGCCCACCGCGAGCCCGTCCACGAGCACCGTGCCCCGCGACAGAAGCGCATAGCTCTGGAACGTGAGCCCGTGTTGCACCGCGTGAACGGTCTCGGGTCGTGCCTGCACGATGAAGAGCGACCCGTCAGGGCCGTCCTTCGCGAACTCGATGTCCATCGGTGTCGGCGCGCCATGCTTCGCGCTGTAATGGTCTTCGATCGCGACCGCCCAGCGTGCAAGCTGCAGCACCTCGTCATCGGTCAGGCAGAAGCGCGCACGCTCGTCGGCTGGAACTGGGCGATTGTCGTGCACGCGCTTTCCGCGATCGAAGATGAGCCGCATCTCCTTGGTGCCGAGGCGGCGCCAGAGGATCGGCCTGAAGTTCTGGCGCAGCGTCGGCTTGTGCACGTAGTACTCATCAGGGCCCACTCGTCCCTGCACGATGTTCTCGCCCAGGCCGTAGATGGCGTCTATCTGCACGACATCGCGGAAGCCGGTCTCGGTGTCGAGCGTGAAGATCACTCCCGAGACAGCGGAATCCGTTCGCAGCATTCGCTGCACGCCGACGGAGAGGCTCACGGCATCGTGCGCGAACCCCATGTCGTTGCGATAGCCGATCGCGCGCGGCGTGTAGAGACTGGCGAAGCAGCGTCGCACCGCGTCGAGCACCGCGGTCTCCCCCTGGACGTTCAGCATCGTCTCGTGCGCGCCGGCGAAGCTCGCACCGGGCAGATCTTCTGCGGTGGCCGACGAACGAACGGCAACCTCGAGCGTGTCCGAGTTGCTGCGACGCGCGAGCTCTCGATACGACGCCAATATCTCGGCGGCGAGATCCGGCGGCATTGTCCCCTCGAGCACCAGCTCTCGCACCGCGAGGCTCTTCGCCTCGACATCGGCAACCGCATTGTCGCCCGTCGCGCCGAGCAAAGCCGGAATGCGCTGGTCGAGCGCGTTCGCGCGAAGGTAGTGGCGGAACCCCTCTGCGGTGATGGCGAATCCATCCGGCACCGGTACGCCGATCGGCGCGAGCTCGCGCAGCATTTCGCCGAGCGAGGCGTTCTTGCCTCCGACGAGCGGCACGTCGTCGATTCCGATATCCGCGAACCAAAGAATGAATTCCATCGGAACTCCTGCCGATCGAGCGGTGGATGGTTTGATCGATGCGCCGGCGTCTTGCATCGCGCGGCGAATGTCGTCATCGACGGTTTGCGAGGCACTCTTCAACACTCGCCGGTGCGTGCACGGGACGAAATAGGGGTTTCGCCGCCGCCCGATCAGGGAAAACCCGAAGCTCGTCGCATGGCGGCGCGAATGTTCCCCGACAGGCATCAACCCTCAGCCTGACAGACACGAGCGCTGCCACGCGCCAGAATTCGCTCAGGCCTCTCATCGAGGCTTGCCCCAGGGAGCCGGACCGGATCGCATAGCGAAGCTGGGGCTCAAGCAAGCCATCGCGAGCGAGCTCGCGTGTGATCCTGGAGCGCTCATGAAGAACGATCGATTCATCAATCGCAGCACCGCCGGGCGGGCGCTCGCGAGTCAACTGATGGGCTTCGCGGATCGTGGGGACGTGGTGGTGCTCGGTCTCGCGCGCGGCGGCGTGCCGGTGGCCGCGGAAGTCGCGCGCGCGCTCCACGTGCCACTGGACGTGTTCGTCGTTCGGAAGCTCGGGGCGCCCGGACACGAGGAGTTCGCGATCGGAGCGATTACGAGCGCGGGCATTCGAGTCGTGAATCGCGAGTTGATCGCGCAGCTCGGCATCACGCCACAGGAGCTGGAAGAGATCACGCGGCGCGAGATAGGCGAGCTCGAGCGGCGCGAGGCCGCCTATCGCGACGGCAGAGGCGCGCTCGAGCTCCAGGGGCGCACCATCATTGTCGTCGACGACGGGCTCGCGACGGGCGCCTCGATGAACGCCGCGGTCCGCGCGCTGCGCCTCAAACGCCCCCGGGACATCATCGTCGCCACACCGGTTGCCTCGCGCGAGTCGGTGGAGTCACTTCAGACCGTCGCCGACGAGGTCGTAGCCGTCGCGACACCAGAGCCGTTCATGGCCGTGGGCAACTGGTACGAGAACTTCGAGCAGACGAGCGACGCCGAGGTGCGTACGCTGCTCGCGGCGGGCTCGACGCGCGTCAGGAGCGCTGTGCGCATCCCGTCCGATGACGTGCTGCTCGACGCCGATCTCACGGTGCCGGCGCATGCGATCGGCGTGGTGATCTTTGCGCATGGCAGTGGAAGCGGCCGCCACAGCTCGCGAAACCGCTTCGTCGCGTCCGCGCTCAACGATGTCGGAATGGGAACGCTCCTGCTCGACCTGCTGACGGAGCGCGAGGCGATCGAGGAGGAGCGGACAGGACACATCCGGTTCGACGTGCAGCTGCTCGCGGCCCGGCTGCGCGATGCCGCTGGCTGGGTTCGCGCCAATCCGAAGCTCGCGATGCTCCCGATCGCCTATTTCGGCGCGAGCACCGGAGCGGCGGCCGCGCTCATCGCCGCCTCGCACGATCCCGAGATACGCGCGGTAGTGTCTCGCGGCGGCCGGCCGGATCTCGCGGGGCCTGTATTGGGGCGCGTTCGCGCACCGGCGTTGTTCATCGTGGGCGGTCGCGACACGCAGGTGCTGGAGTACAACCGAAAGGCGATGAGCGCGATGCACGGCGAGGCCGAGCTCATCGTGGTGCCGCGGGCGACACATCTGTTCGAGGAGCCGGGTGCGCTGGAGGAGGTCGCGGCCATCGCACGCAATTGGCTCGCGCGAAAGATGTCGGTGCGTGTGGAGTCGAGCTTCGCACGGGAGCTTCCGCGTGAGCATTCCGCCAACATCTGGTGAGGTGGCGAGCGAATTTGGCGTGACATTCGCCGGACGACTCGGATGCACGCTGCTGTCGAGCTCTCGAACAACACGGCCGATGTGACGACAGCGGCGCCACCTTCCCCGAGTCGTCCCGAGCCGCGCGCGGATTGGAGCAGTGCGCCGTTGACGGAGGCGGCGAATGCCAGCGTCGACGAGGCGCTGGAGCTGTGCGTTTCCAGCTCCTCCGGGCTCACCGAAGACGAAGCGGCTCGCCGGCTCGCGGCGCACGGATACAACGAGATTGCGTCCGAGAAAACCATGAGCTGGCAGCGGCGGCTGCTTCGAGCGCTGCGCAATCCGCTCGTGATCCTGCTGTTCGTG
The DNA here is from genome assembly GCA_035310785.1 of Gemmatimonadaceae bacterium. Taxonomy (GTDB): domain Bacteria; phylum Gemmatimonadota; class Gemmatimonadetes; order Gemmatimonadales; family Gemmatimonadaceae; genus FEN-1250. The sequence continues at coordinate 11,508 of DATGDQ010000095.1, forward strand.
CTCGCGGCGGTCTCGCTCGGATCGGGAGACAGTCGCTCCGCGGTAGTGATCGCACTGATGATCACGCTCGGCGTCGCGCTTCGATTCATTCAGGAGAGCCGCGCCGACGCGTCGGCGGCCGCGCTTCGTGCGATGATTCACGTCACCGCGAGCGTGCGCCGCGACGGAGCGCAGAAGGAGATCCCGCTCCGCGAGGTCGTTCCCGGAGACATCGTGATCGTTGCTGCGGGAGACATGATCCCCGCCGACGTGCGGCTCCTCAGCGCGCGCGATCTGTTCGTCAGTCAGGCGAGTCTCACCGGCGAGTCCCTCCCGATCGAGAAGAGCGAGGCTGCGGAACCAGCCGGTACCACCGCGCCGCCTCTCGAGCGCCACAACCTTTGCTTTCTCGGCACGAGCGTACAGAGCGGCACCGGAACGGCCGTCGTGGTTCGCACGGGAGGCGCCACGCTGTTCGGAAGCATCGCCAGCCACGTGACCGTCGAGAATCCTCCATCGGCGTTCGATCGCGGGATCACACGATTCACTTGGCTCATGATTCGGTTCATCGTAGTGCTCGTCCCGCTCGTCTTCATCGTGAACGGGCTCACGAAGCACGACTGGAAGGAGGCGTTCTTCTTCTCCCTCGCGGTCGCCGTCGGCCTGACGCCGGAGATGCTGCCGATGATCGTGTCGGTGAGCCTCGCCAAGGGCGCTGTCGCCATGTCGCGAACCAAGGTGATCGTCAAGCGACTGGATGCGATTCAGGACATCGGCGCGATGGACATCCTGTGCACGGACAAGACCGGCACGCTCACGATGGACAAGGTCATTCTCGAGCGGTACTGCGATGCGGGGGGTCGTGACACCGCGCGCGTGCTCCTCGATGCGCTGCTGATCAGCCGCGCGCAGACGGGACTCCGCAGCGCGCTTGACCTAGCGGTGCTCCAACACGCGCCGCGGCATCCCGAGCTCGCCCTCGAACAGTACCGAAAGGTCGATGAGATTCCGTTCGACTTCTCGCGTCGCATGATGTCCGTGGTAGTCGAGACGCCCTCGGGGCGGCTGCGGCTCCTCGTGAAGGGCGCTCCGGAAGAGATCCTGAGCCGATGCACGAGCTTCG
>DATGDQ010000096.1:0-1710 GCA_035310785.1 Gemmatimonadaceae bacterium
CTCGGTACACACAGGCTATCGCCGTTTGTGCACAAGATCTTCATTGACGCACGTTCTCTCTTTGACAGCGACGGTGTAGCCCTGGTTTCGTGACGACTCGGTAAGTAACTCGAATCGAGAAGACTCTCCGCGTTGTTATGAGGATTCTCGTTCCGTCAAACCCAGTCCGCAAGATGGAAAGAGGCCCACGGAAGATCTCCGTGGGCCTTTCCTATTTTGCTTGATGCTTGGTCGACTAGTGGCGATAGCCGAGCCCAAAGCCAACCTGAAAGATGTTGGTCTTCGGCGACACGCCGGTGTCCGAGCCGTTGAGCTTGAGGTTGCCGCTCAGCTGACGGTGATACGACGCGTACGGCACGATCGCGAAGTTGCCGCCGCGAACGTTCCAGTCGTAGCCGATACCCGCGGCAACGCCCGTACCGACCGCCTTCAGCTCATTGACGTCGTCGCTCTCCTTCGACATCGCGAAGCCGAAGCCACCCTTGACCCAGAAGTTGTTCGCGACGCTCGGATAGAGGTAGGCATCCGCCGTCACGAAGCCGATCTGCTCATCCACACCTTGCACGGTCTTCGCCCAGCCGTCCGACTCGATGCCCAGGCGCAGATGCGGATTGAGCGTGGTGCCGAAACGCAGATAACCCGCGAGCCCATTCTCACGATCCGACGAGCAGCCGTTGCAGCTGATCCCTGCCGATCCATACCCCAGCGCGCCACCGAAATAGAAGCCCGTGCGGGTGGACGACGTGGCGGCGGGAATGGGCTTGGCACCGGACGACATCCGGGCGACGGACTGCGCACCGGCAATGGACGCGGGCACAGCGAGCGTGAGAAGGCTGGCGAAATAGAACGAGCGGTATCTCATAGTGACTCTTCTCCGAGGAGCGGTGGAGAGTCCGAAGAACGCTGCGTCGCGAACGATGCGACGCCGGACTCCATTTGCTCATCAGACTGCAACGCGACGGGCGTGGCAACACGTTCGAACCGAGAAATCATCCTCGTCGAATTGCTGGATGTTCAGAATGAATCAGGTGCTGCGATTCTTTACTTCTCGTTCCCCGTGCTCCGACAGATTGACCGGCAAGGAGCGACGCTTCGTGCGCCGCTCAGGACGTGAAGCAGAAGGAATCGGTGGACGAATCACCGCCCTCGAGACGCACCTGATGCGACCGATGTCCCGGAAATTTCACGAGGAAGTCGCGGTCGACTCGAATGCCTCCGCCGTCGAGAACGTCGATCTTCGCCATCTCGCCCGGAATTCCGTTCGGGTAGAACTGCGCGTCCCACGTGCTGTAGAGTGAGTTGGTGCTGTAGACGCGCTTTCCGTCGCGACTCACCTCGATCATCTGCGGCCCACCCGCCCACTCGGCGCCCGACGGATGCTTCGCGCGATGCAGTATTCCCCCCAGCTCGACCGTGCCCGTGTGCTTGGGCGCGAATGGATCGCTCACGTCGTATTGGCGAAGCTCACCCGTGGCCCAGCAGGCGACATAGAGGTAGTGATCGTCGAGCGACAGTCCGATGTCCGTCACGAGCGGAGGCACGGCGCCGAATCCCTTGAGCAGTGGTGGAAGCAGCTCGGCGTCGAGAGGCGTCGCCGGAATCGTGATCGTCTTCTTCGCCTTCCACTCGGAGCCCTCCTTGTACCACGTCCACACCGACGCCGAGAGGTCGGTGACATCGACGACGACGCCGACGAAGCCGAAGGTCTTC
>DATGDQ010000097.1:0-1808 GCA_035310785.1 Gemmatimonadaceae bacterium
ATCATCGCGAGACGGCGATCTCGTAGGCCCGCTTCTCGAACTCCGCACGCGCACGGGAAATGATGTCGAGGATGGCGGCCTTCTCCGCCGCGGTGTTGTAGCCCGTGTGCCGCTCTGCGCCTTCGCGCAGGCGGTCGACCCAATCGAGGAAGAAGCGCGCATCCTCGGGTGAACGGGGCGGAATTCCGGCGATCGTCAGATATACGGGACTCGTCGTCGCGAACGGATAGATATCGAGCACCGGCGGCGTGGCGCGCTCGCTCCACGCGCGCAACGTGATCCACCCGCTTTTCTCGACGGGCACCTTCACCGTCGCGGACGCGCTCTTGCGATCGGCGGACACGGGAAGCGTTGCCACGACCCTTCCGTTCTGCACGAGCTCCAGGTGTTCCACGGGAACGATCGAGTGCATCGTCGCGCGCACGCTCACCGTGTGACTTCCGAGCGGAAACGCAATCTCGTTCCCGGGCTCCTTGCCGTTTACGAATAGCGACAACAGCGGGCCGTTGGTCGCGAACGTGCGTCCAGTCTTGAGCGCGCGCAAGAAGCTCGCGTGGTCCAATCGCGTACCGCTGTGCACGTACACTCGATTCATCCCGACGGGACCGCGCAACGACGCATAGTTGGTCATCGCGTCGGTACCCGCGCCGGCTGGAAGTCGAAAGCCACAGTTGAGCAGCCGATACCACACCGAGGCCGTCGAGCGATGATCGCTGAAGCCGAGGATCTCCATGTAGTCGACTCTGCCGAGCGCGACGTCGACCGGGAGCTCGCTCGTGACGCGCGAGACCGTGTCTTCCGGATTCGGCATCTCGTCGAAGGGGTGGACGTAGCCTGTGAGCGCGCCCTGCGCGTGAGCGAGGTCGAAGACGTTCGCGTTCGCGGGGTAGAGACTGGCTGCGGGCGTATTCGCGTACGCGGCGTATCCCGGCAGAATGACGTTCCTGGTCAGCCCGAGGAGTCCCGCGTGCCCCCAGTAGCTCGTGTGGAACTCCTGTCCGTGCACGATGAGCATCGTCGGCGTCGACACGGGATCGGGGCGACCGTTGTCGAAGTACGAAATGTCGGGAACGCGCTGCTCCTTGTTCACGATGAGCTCTTCGATCACGTGGAGATCCTCCGCGCGCGCCATGAACGCGAGCTGCTTCGGCGTGGTCCGATACGTGCCGCCGTAGTTCATGTGCACATGGAGGTCGCCGCTGTACCAGCCCGTGGCTGGGAGATCGACGAGGCGATGCATCACGACGCGGAGCGTCTTTGCTCCGTTCGCCGGGACCTGCACGCTCTGGGTCGCGAGTGCGTACTCGAGTCCTCGAGACACCTGTACCGTGATCGGCGCCGCCGGCACTGTCAGGCTCGCGGTGCCCGTCGTGTGGAAATAGCCGACCTCGTAGTGTCTCTCGCTCCGATCGAACGAGTCGTCGGCGTGCATCAGCGCCGACTGCGGCGCCCAGCTGCGCGCGTCCATGCCGGACACGGACACGCGCGCATCGAGCGGACGTCCACGCTCATCGACGACATCGAGGGTCAACGACCCGACGGGCTCGATGAACTTCAATGCGCGCGGCTCGACGCGATGCTTCGTGGCGCCGGGCATGTCGAGCACCCACAGAGAGCTGCTGCCGCCCTCGTTCGAGATGTACGCGATGTGACGCGCATCGTGAGACCACCGAGGGCTCGTTGCGTCGAAGGTTCCGTACGTCAGCTCGAACGGCACGCCGCCTTCGCTGGTCATGAGCCAGAGCTGGTTGTACTGCGTGCCCACGTAGGAGCTGTAGACGACGCGCTTCCCATCGGGAGACCAGTCG
>DATGDQ010000098.1:0-2955 GCA_035310785.1 Gemmatimonadaceae bacterium
CGACCGCGAGCGGAAATATCTGGTCGGGCTCCCAGAGCGTGGGCGCCACCGTCTCCCGGGGCGGCGCGGTTTGATCGGGAGGGCTGGCCGCCCGTCTGCGCAGCTGCGCGGCGAGAGGACTCGCGGTGCACGCGAGCGTCATCGCCAGCAGTGCGAGCGCACGCACGTGTCGCGTGCGAAGTGCGCAGCGAGACCGGAATTCGAAAGACTCGATCGACGACCTTTCCTCGGGCAACAATCGCATCGCTCTGGAGTCCTGACTCGAACGTGAATGAACGAACTGACTCGCTCGCTCGTTACAGAGGCGAGAGGATCACAACGGCAGTCCTGGCTGGCACGAAGGATACTGTAACAATACACGCCTCGCCGACTTTCGTTGTTCCTACGCTCGCCTTCGCCTGCGCGATCCCCCTAATCACCCGACTCTTGCGATGACCACCTACTCCGCGGCTACCGAAAAGAGGCTCGACGTGGCACTGCTCGTGCTCCGGCTGGTGCTGGCAGCGGTGTTCATCACCCACGGATATGGAAAGCTGTTCGGCATGGGATTCTCGGGGGTGACGAGCTTCTTTACGCAGATCGGAGCGCCTCTACCTGGTCTCTCCGCGCCGTTCGTTGCCATCCTCGAGTTCGCGGGAGGCATCGTTCTCCTCTTCGGCGCATTCACGCGCGTCATCGCGTTCCTCCTCGCCTGCGACATGCTCGGCGCGATGCTGCTCGTGCACGCCAAGAACGGCTTCTCCGCGCCCAAAGGCATCGAGGCGGTGCTGGGCAATTTCGCAATGGCGGTTGCGATCGCACTCCTCGGGGCCGGCGCGTATTCGATCGACGCGCTGCTTTCGCGCCGGAAGGCGAGGGCGCTGTGACGCGGGCGCCCGTTGGCGCGAACGCTCATGATGCGCAGCACATCGCGCGCGAGACTTCGACGGAGGCATACTGATGGCGCAGAGCGAATTCGCCTACACCAAGGCTCCGGAGGGACACCGCCTCCATGGCCACGCCACACTCGGTCCCGTCCATCTTCAGGTCGCCGATCTCGCGCGCTCCGTCGCCTACTACGAGCGAGTGATCGGACTGCAGTCGCTGTCTTCGGATGACGCAACTGCAACGCTCGGTGTACGAGCGGATGCGATGCCACTCGTCGTCTTGCATCATCTCAAAGGCGCGGCACCGGTCCCGAAACGCGGGCGCCTGGGGCTCTATCATTTCGCGATCCTGCTACCCAACCGGGAGGCGCTCGGTCGCTTCATCGCGCATCTCGCCTCGATCGGCGCCTACGCGGGAATGTCGGATCATTTCGTGAGCGAGGCCGTGTATCTGACGGATCCGGACGGGCTCGGGATCGAGGTGTACGCGGATCGCCCCCGCGAGTCGTGGCGAATCGCCAACAGCAGGCTCGAGATGGGCACCGTGACGCTCAACGCTGCCGACCTCGTGCGCGCGAGCCGAGGCATCACGTGGGACGGCGTGCCTCCGGGCACTCGCATCGGCCACGTCCATCTGTTCGTCAGCGATCTCGCGGCGGCCGAGCGGTTCTATCACGAGGGGTTGGGACTCGACAAGGTGCTGCTCGAATATCCCGGAGCGCTCTTCATGTCCGCCGGCGGATATCATCACCACCTCGGCACCAACACGTGGGCCGCGGGCGCTCCACGTGCCCAAGCGGACGATGCGCGCATGCTGGAGTGGAGCGTGATCCTGCCGACCGCCGCTGATGTCGAGCAGACCGCGCGTGCGCTCGAGCGCGCGGGGGCAACGATCTCCCGGGCGGACGGCGACGTCACCGCCGCCGATCCGTGGGGGACTGTAGTGCGCGTTACGACGAAGACGCCGTCGTAACGTTCGTGCGCGGCTCCGACGTAGACGCCGTCGTAACGTTCGTGCGCGTTACGACGAAGGCGCCGTCGTCACGCTAACGAATACTACGGCTGCGTCGAGCCCACGAGCACCGGCTGATCGCGATACAGCGTGGGAAGCAGCTTCTTGAAATTCACGACCTTTGGTGCGTCGTTGATCGCGATGTAGCCGTTGTCTGGATGCAGCGTCGCGTAATCCTGGTGGTAGCCCTCCGCATTGTAGAACTCCTGCGCGGGCTTCACCTCGGTCACGATCTTGTTCGCGTACACCTTGGCCTTCGACAGCTGATCGATGTACGCCTTCGCCGTCTGCTCCTGTGCCGGCGTGGTGTACCAGATTACCGACCGGTACTGCGTACCGTGATCGGGGCCCTGATAATTGAGCTCGGTGGGATCGGTCGCGACGGAGAAGAACACACGCAGCAGGTCGGCGTACGACACCTGAGCCGGATCGAAGACGATGCGAACCGACTCCGCGTGTCCCGTGGTGCCGGTGCTCACCTGTTCGTAGCTCGGATTCTTGAGCGCTCCGCCCGTGTATCCGGAGACGGCGCTCTTCACGCCCTTCATGTGCTGGAACACTGCCTGTACGCCCCAGAAACAGCCGCCCGAAAAGATCGCGACCTCCTCGCCGGCGCTCGGCGCGAGTCGCTGACCGACATCCGCTGCCGGCAGCACGGTGGGGGCGCTCGAGCCCCGGCCCCCGAACAGCGCGACGCCCGCGAGCGCCGCGCCGATGACGGCGATGCCCCGCAAGACTGATGGAATCATGTGATCTCCCGTGAATCGTACCGTACACGTATGAACGGGGGGTGATACCCCGAAGGTTCCATTTCGACCCCCAGCGACTGCACGGGCACCTTCGACTTCGCCGTGTCGAAATCGCCTGCCGGGACTCGAGGAAAGCTGCCGGGTACGAGGCACTTCCTGACAGCTGCGTTCCCCGAGCGATCGTGACCCCCCGGAGCACGGCACGCGAGCTCCGCGTCAGAGGTAAACATCCGATTCAGCTCACCGTGCGTCCCGATCTGCGGCGCGAGCTCGTCGTCGTTCGAGCGGTCCTGCGCGTTCTCCGGCAGGCACGTCGGCCAGGACCTTC
>DATGDQ010000099.1:0-4901 GCA_035310785.1 Gemmatimonadaceae bacterium
CGCGCGCATTCACGGCAACCGCTCGCAGTCGCAGCGCACCGACGCGCTCGAGGGGTTCAAGTACGGGCGCTATCGCGTGCTCGTGGCCACCGACATTGCGGCGCGAGGCATCGACGTCGAAGCGCTTGGCCACGTCATCAACTTCGACGTGCCGGCGCTGCCGGAGGACTACATCCACCGTGTGGGCCGTACGGCGCGAGCCGAGCTCACCGGTGAGGCGTACACGTTCGTGTCGCCGGAAGAGGAGCGCGACCTGAGCGCGATCGAGCGCGCGGTGGGGAAGCGGCTGCCGCGCGTCGTGCTCCCGGATTTCGATTACAAGCAGCGACCGGCGGAGCGCTTTGAGGTTCCGATAGGCGAGCGCATCGCGGCGATTCGGAGCCGGAAGGCGGACGACCGGGCGCGGGCCAAGGCCAAGGCGGAGCGCCGGAACGGCGGGTCGTCTTCCGGAAGCAGCACCCCGCCGCCGCGCCCGCCCCCCGCCAGGGGCCCATCAGCGGCTACACGGGGAGATGCCCGCCCGTCCGGCGGACCGCCGCGGCGTTCCTCGTCCGCCGGAAGTAGGGGCTCCCGTGGCGGACACGGGGGCCGCGGACAGGGCAGCTCGGGGCGCAGCGGCGGATCGTCATCCCGGGGCTGATCGACTCTAGTTTGTGAACTTCGCATCCACCGGCGCGTCATTGCCTTAGGCACCTTGGCGCACTATGCTTCAAGCTTGTCTCCAATCTCCTTTCGATGAGGATCTCACGTGGTTGAAGTGATTATCGGCGAGAACGACCGGCTGGATTGGGCTCTAAAGCAGTTCCAGCGCAAAGTGATACGTGCAGGCGTGCTGAAGGATGTTCGCAAGAAGCGCTTCTACGTGAAGCCCAGCGAGGCTCGGCAGAAGAAGGCCGTCGCAGCGCGGCAGCGTAGTGCGCGGGCAGAGCGCAAAGCGCGCTAGCCGCGAACACCGCCATGTCGAAGCAAGACGCAATTGAGCTCGAGGGGACGGTCATGGAGGTGTTGCCCAACGCAACCTTCCGCGTGGCCGTGAACGACCAGCACAGCGTGCTGACCACCCTCGGCGGCAACATGCGCCGGTTCCGCATCCGCGTCCTCGCGGGCGACCGCGTGCGCATCGAGGTCTCGCCGTACGATCTCACCCGCGGGCGGATCATCTACCGACACAAGAACTAGAGCTGACGCAGCAGCGCGCTATCCCGCGAGCGCGTCCATCGTCGCATCCGCGACCGCCGGCAGCTCCAGCGTGAACACGCTCCCACCACCCTCCCGATCTTCGTACGACAACGTGCCGCCCTGCGCCATCGCGAGGCGGAGCGCGATCGAGAGCCCGAGTCCTGCACTCCCCGCATCCGGCGTGCTCCGCTCCGGCCGATAGAACGGCTCGAAGATTCGCTCGCGCTCCGCCACCGGCACGCCGGGACCGCGGTCCGCCACCTTGATCGAGATCATCGTACCGGCTCGCGCGAGCTCGATGTCCACCGGTTGGTTGCGTGGCGAGTACTTGTGCGCATTCTCGAGCAGGTTCACCAGAATTCGCAGGGCGTGCACGAAATCGAAGCGGCCCACCAGCACGGGCTCGGACCACGCGATCGACGTTCTGAGCTCTCGCCCAGCGAAGGCCGCCGACACCTGCTGAATTGCCGCGCCGACCACATCCTCCGCCGCGTTCAGCTCCGCCCGCACGGGCAGCTCGCCGGCGTTGAGTCGAGAGAGGTCCAGCAGATCGGCGACCATGCGATTGAGCCGGTCGGCCTGCTGCTCGATCGTGCCCGCCCGATCATCCCCATCTGCCGCGATGTCGTGCGCGAGCGCCTTGATCGTCGTGAGTGGCGTACGCAGGTCGTGCGAAACCGATGCGAGCAGCGCGTCCTTGAGCCGATCCGCCTCGCGTAACGCCTCCGCTCGCTCCGCCTCGGCCACCAGTCGCACGCGCTCGATCCCGAGCGCCGCGTAATACGCGAGTGCGGAAAGAAACCGTCGCGCGCCCGCGTCGACGATGATCGGATAGCGATCTCGGAGCGCGAGCATCCCGACCGAGCGCGCGTGCACCTCGAGCGGCACGATGAATGTGCGCGCGTCCGGATCCCGCGCATCCGGCTGCGCCACCGGCGGCCCATCCAGTAATCGCGCACCCGCATGCGCGGCGAGCTGCGGCTTCGTCATCTCATCGCTCTGCACCCAGATCTCGCACGCATCCGTGCCGATCGTATCGCGAACGACCGTCGCGATCGCGGTGAGTGCCTGCGACGCGCTGCCGGTGCTCAGCGTCTCGGCGCCCAGCGCAGCCAGTCGGTCGATCTCATCCGCTCGCCGGCTCGCCTCTTCGGTCTTCTCGTTCGCGCGCGCGAGCAGCTGCGTCGCCACGAGTGCCGTGGCCATGAAGGCGATCAGCACCAGCCAGTCCGGGCGCTTCGAGATCTCGAAGCGCCCGTACGGAGGCTGGAAATAGAAGTCGATCGACAGGAATGCGAGCACCGCGAGCGTGAAGCCCAGCCCGCGTCCACACCCGGAGCTTCCGCCCAGAATGATGAGCAGATACACCAGGGCGGCATGCGCCTCCGTAATCTCTCCCTGCACGCCGACCATCACGTACGTGGCGAACAGGAACAGCGTCGTCCAGACGAGCGCCGACACCCACCGGCGTTCGGCCAGATACTTCATTCAGCGCGGGAGCTCGAAGCGATAACCCACGCCGGGCTCGGTGACGATGAGCTGCGGACGCACCGGATCCGTCTCGATCTTGCGCCGGAGGTTGGCGACGTGCACGCGGAGGTACTGCTGCGGATCGCCGAATGCCCGTCCCCAGACCGCGTTGAAAATCTGCTGGTGCGTGAGCGTGCGTCCCGCCTGCGTGACGAAGGTGCGGAGCAGCTCCCACTCGATCGGGGTGAGGTGAATCGTTTCCGAGCCACGGCGCAACACGCGCGCAGTGAAATCCGCGACGAGCGTGCCGATTTGCATTGGCTGCACCGACGCAGCGATCTGCGATGCCTGGGCGCGGCGAAGATTGGCGCGGATGCGCGCCGCAAACTCGACATTGCTGAACGGCTTGGTGATGTAGTCATCCGCGCCCGAGTCGAGCAGCGATGCCTTCTCGTGATCCGAATGGCGAGCGGAGAGCACGACGATCGGCGCGGCGGTCCACGAGCGGAGCGAGCGGCATACGTCGATGCCAGCCATGTCCGGCAGGCCGAGGTCCAGCACGACCAGTGTCGGCCGTTCCGCAGTGGCCACGGCGAGCCCCTCCGCGCCATCCCCAGCCTCCAGCACCGATGAGACTTCATTCGCGAGCGCGTTCTTCACGACTCGGCGAATTTGCGGCTCGTCGTCAATGACGAGAATCGTATCAGCAAGCATGATAGTGGCCTGAGAGTTTAGGGCGAGAATCAATATTGCGTTGAGGAAGCCGATGTAAAGCGGGTGTGGAATGATCCGTATCGCTTGCTACCCGGGGAGCCGCTGGACGCTCCCTGACGGCCTATCCGACCGGACAGGGTAAAGAGCGCCCGGGCGCCTTAGACTTCCACCCCGCGCACGGCAAGTCAGGCACTCGAGCGCGGATCGCTGCGTGGACGCCACAGCAGCACGACCGCGGAGCACCGCTAACGACATCCGGATTCGGTCCGGTGAAACCACAGGGAGTTCGCGATGAGCAACGTCAGTTTCGCCGCCGAGGCGAGTCAGCTGGAAGCGAGATGGGCAACGGATCCGCGTTGGAACGGCATCGAGCGCACGTACAGCGCCGAAGATGTGGTTCGCCTTCGCGGTTCCGTGAAGATCGAGTACTCGCTCGCGAGACGCGGGGCGGCGAAGCTGTGGGAGCTGCTGCATGCCAAGGAATACGTCCATACGTTCGGAGCGCTGACGGGCGCGCAGGCCGTGCAGATGGTGAAGGCGGGGCTCCAGGCGATCTACATGAGCGGCTGGCAGGTTGCCGCGGATGGCAATCTCGCCGCCCAGACGTATCCCGATCAGAGCATCTATCCGTCGAATAGCGTGCCCGCGCTGGTGCGTCGAATCAACAACGCGCTGCTGCGGGCGGACCAGATCGAATGGAGCGAGGGCAAGTCCGAGCGCGACTGGCTCGTGCCGATCGTTGCCGATGCCGAAGCGGGCTTCGGAGGTCCGATCCACGCCTTCGAGCTCATGAAGTCGATGATCGACGCTGGCGCGAGCGGCGTGCACTTCGAGGATCAGCTGGCCGCCGAGAAGAAGTGCGGCCACATGGGCGGGAAGGTGCTCATTCCGACGGCGTCGTTCGTGCGCACGCTCAACGCCGCACGACTCGCTACGGATGTGCTCGATGTTCCAACGGTGATCGTCGCGCGCACCGATGCGCTGGCCGCAACGTTGATCACCAGCGACATCGATGAGGCCGACCGCGCATTCACCACGGGCGAGCGCACCACCGAGGGCTACTTCCACATCCGGAACGGAATGGACGCCGTGGCGGCGCGAGCGCTCGCGTACGCACCCTACGCCGATCTGCTCTGGTGCGAGACCGGCACGCCCGACCTCGCCGAGGCGAAAAGGTTCGCCGAGTCCGTGCATGCACAGTTCCCGGGCAAGATGCTCGCATACAACTGCTCGCCGTCGTTCAACTGGTCGCGCAATCTGGATGCGACGACGATCGCGAAGTTTCAGCGCGAGCTCGCCGCGATGGGCTACAAGTTCCAGTTCATCACGCTCGCGGGCTGGCACCTCATCAACTACTACTCGTTCGATCTCGCGCATCGCTACAGCACGGAGGGGATGCCCGCGTACGTCGAGCTGCAGAACGAGGAGTTCGCGCGCGAGGCCGACGGCTACACGGGCACGAAGCACCAGCGTGAAGCGGGCACGGGCTACTTCGACCAGGTGCTGATGGCCGTGACGAGCGGACAGTCAGCCACCGC
>DATGDQ010000100.1:0-3101 GCA_035310785.1 Gemmatimonadaceae bacterium
GAGGGCTTGCAGCGCTTCCGCCGGCCGGCCACTCAACAGCACGCGCCCCTGCGAGATGATGGCCATGCGCGGGCACAGGTCGGTCACGTCCTCCACAATGTGGGTGGACAGGATGACGACCACGTTCTCGCCGATTTCGGCCAACAGGTTGAGAAAGCGGTTGCGCTCCTCGGGATCGAGCCCCGCCGTGGGCTCATCGACGATGAGCAACGCCGGATCATTGATGAGCGCCTGCGCGATTCCGAGCCGCTGCTTCATGCCGCCGGAAAAGCCGCCCACCGTGCGATCCGCCACGGAGTGCAGATTCACGAGCTCGAGCATCTCCGTCACGCGCGCGCGGCTGTGAATGCCCTTGAGCGCGGCGAAGTACGTGAGGAATTCGAGGGCGGTGAGTCCGTCGTAGACGCCGAAATCCTGCGGGAGATAGCCGAGCGTCCGGCGCAGCGCGTCCGGCTCGCGCGCGATGTCCACCCCGCCGAAGGTGATCTGGCCGGCTGTGGGCTTCGTGATCGTCGCGATCATCTGCATGAGCGTCGTCTTTCCGGCGCCATTCGGGCCGAGCAGCGCGAGCACGCCGGTGCCCAATGCGAGGGAGAGGTCGTTCACCGCGACCACGCCGTTGCGGAAGCGCTTGGTCACGCCCTCGAGAGACAGGGCGACGGGTGCAGGAGATACGGTAGTCATGCACCCCCTACTCACCGAAGCCGATTTCGGTTTCAACTCGCGGCGTCAGCGAGGGTCGAAGGTGGCCTCGTCGCGGTATTTGGCCTGGTCGAGCCCCTTGATCGCATCTCGGCCCACGATCTGATGGAACGTCGCGCCCGAGATCTCGGCGAGCGATAGATCGCAGTCCGTGAGATTCGCACCGGTGAGCGTCGCGCGCGTCAGCTTTGCCTTGCGCAGGTTGGCGCCGGTGAGATCGGCGCCGCTCAGATCCGCTGTCGACAAATCGGTGCGCATCACGCCCATCGGCTGATTGCGAGGATCGGCGCCCAAGTCGGCGTGGTCCAGCTTCGCGCGAACGAAGATCGCGCCGGTGGCGAGCCCGATGATGCGCACACGCGTGAGATCCGCGTCCGTGAAGTTCACACCGGGCATGATCACGGCGTACATGCTCGCGCCGCTGAGCGTCGCGTGCGAGAAGTCCGTGCTGCGCATGGTGCTCACGTCGAGCGTGGCGCCCGAGAGATCCGCCCGGCTCGCATCGGCGCTATCGAACTTGACGGAGAACATCTTCGCATGCGCCAGCTTGGTGCCGACGAGCTTCGCCCGCGCGAGACTCGCCCGCTTGAAGTCGAGTCCCGAGAGGTCGAGCCCAGACAGATCCTCGCCCGCGAAGCTCGCCGGGTGATCGACGGACGCCGAGTCGAGCCGCGCGACCACCTGGGCGCGCGTGAGCGGCGCCACGGGCGCACTCGTGTTCCGAGCGCGTACGTACTCGAGGGGCGCGTGCACGATCGCGAGCGCGAGCAGTGCGAGCGAAAGACGGCTCACCGCGCTCATCACTGCGTCGGCGTCGGTGCGATCGGCGCGCCAGGGCGCGACAGCTCTCGATGCGCAGCCGCGCTGTCCGGCTGTCCCCATCGATCGAACACGTCAGACAAGGTCGCTTCCGTCCGCCGGTAGGTGTAGAGATTGAAGTGCGGTCTCGATCGTAATGTATCGAGATATGCATGGAGTCGCGCAACGGCCGCTTGGGGCTGCCCTCGATCCCGGAGCTGTACTGCGTCCACTCGCGTGAGCGCGGCGCGCCGTGCATCCCCCGACGGCAGCACGCCATCCCAGAGAGCGCGCGCGCTGTCCGCGAGCGCCGCTGCCTCGGCATCATCCCCGACGCGCGCAGCAAGCTCCGCGCGGCTGGCCATCACGAGGCCGCGCTCGATCCGACGAAACTGAATCGGCTGTGCGGCCGCATACATCGCATAGGCCCGCTGCAGCAACGAATCGGGAACGGCACCACGGTCCGTCGTCGGCTGCGCGGCAGCGAGATACGAGAGCGCGGACGCGATCGTTTGAGAATCCGGCTCCTGCGCCGATTCGAGAATGTCGAGCTCCTTTTGAATCGCGAGCACCGCCTCCTCGTTGCGCCCTTGCCTGCGTAGCGATTCTCCCAACAGCAGCAGGGCCGGCGTTCCCGGTACTCCATTCGGGCGCTGCTCCTGTTCCGTAGCCAGCTCGCGGAACACGCGCTCGGCGTCCTCGTACTTCTCCTCCCCCATGAACGCAGTGCCCAGCGTTATCGCCGCCTCCTGATCGAACTCGCCGGGCGAAAGGCGCGCGCGTATGCTCCGCGCCTCGAGCCCGGCCGACTCCGCCGCGGCGTATTGCTGCTCGCTGGCGAGAAATCGTCCCAGACTCTCCAGCCGCGTTGCCAAATCCGCGGAGTCGCCTCCATACTCGCGCTGGCTCGCGACTGCTTCGCGGAGCAGTCGCTCCGCTCGAGTCAGATCGCCATTGATCAGATAGATCTGGCCGAGCGCCGACTGCATGGTCGCGCGAACGTTCGGTTGCTGCGCGTACTGTCGTGCGATCGTGGGCTCCGCCTGGTCGAGCACGTCCGAGACGGCGAGCGGTCGGCCCAGGGAATCGGTGAGCGTTCCGAGCAGCGACCACAGCGTGTGCGTAACCGCACTCGCTTGATCCCGTTGCGCGGCAGTGCGAGCGGACTCGCGCTTGAGCGATGCGTTCTGACTGCGCACGATCACTCCAAAGGTCGCGAGCCCGAACGCGATCACCAGCGACACGAGCACGGCCGCGCGCCGTCTGTGCAGGAACTTCATCGTGCGATACATGCCGCTATCGGCACGCGCACGCACGGGCCGCTGTTCCAGATGACGCCGCACATCTTCGCCCAGTCGATCGACGGAGACGTAGCGTCGGGCCGGCTCGCGACGGAGCGCCATGAGCACGATCGTGTCGAGATCTCCGCGGAGCGCGCGGCCGTCCGCGACGACCGAAGACGGCGGCTTGGGCTCCTTCGCCAGAACGAGACGCGCCCAATCCGCGGGATTGTAGCGCGCGAGATTCAGCGGACGCTGGCCCGTGAGCAGCTCGTACAGCACCACGCCCAGCGCGTACACGTCTGCCGACGTGGTGACCGG
>DATGDQ010000101.1:0-1523 GCA_035310785.1 Gemmatimonadaceae bacterium
GGGCGAGCGTCCGCGCGACGAGCAGGTCCTCTCGGTGGCGCAGCGCGACGAGCAGCGAGTCGTACGCCTGGGAGGTCTGCGACGCGATGAGCTGCTTCTGTTGTATGTAGAGCTCGTCGAAGTTACCGAGGTCGCCTTTGGCCGCCTCTCCGCGCAGGAAGATCTTCTGCGGGAACGGGAGCGTGATGCCGATCCCGAGATCCGTCTCGTTCGCGGTGTGCGGATGCGCGAAGCCGGTGGCGCCGAGCACGGCGGCGGAGATGGAGGGCTCGGGAAGCGCATAGCCTTGCGTCACGCGCGCGCGTGCCTGCGCGATCTGCTCCCGCGCGACGGCAAGTGTGGGATTGTGCGCGAGTGCTTCCTTGATCGCAGCGTTGCGATCGATGCGAAGCGGCGCGACGCTGTCGCGCGCCTGCGCGGCGAGCGGAGTCGACGCCAGCGCGGCGACGAGCGACAGCGAACAGAGGCGCCTCGACTGCGGCGCGTGGCGACGATGTTGTGATGTGCGAATGATCATCCCTCTCCAGGCTCGTACCGCGGTCGCATGCTCGAAATGCGATGACGACCGTGCATCCGCCGCCGCAGGTTCACGGCGTCGATGAATCAGCTCTGGATCGGGGTCGACTCGGGAGGCGCACGCACGCGCGAGTTACGCCCGCGGGTGGCCGGTCATGTGGCGGAGCGGGCCGCGAAGGCGGCCGCCGATCAGAGCTCGCGCTGGGCGGGTGGTGCGCGAGGCGATGCGACCGAGAATCGACCGAGGGAGATCGAGGGGAGCTCGATGCTCGGGACGATGGCGGTCGGATGTTCGGCGAGGAGCGGGAGGCGAACGGCGAGCTGGGTACGGCCGATCAGCTGACGCGCGACGCAGAGCGCGCAGTTCGACTCATCGTGCGAATAATGTACGGTGGTGCCGTACGCCTCCACGTGTGCCGGTGCGCTTCTGCCCTCGTTCGCATCCGCGAACGGCACGAGGGCCACCATGTCGAACTGCGCGAGCGCGAACATCGCGAGCGCAATCCAGAACCAGGGCGGACGCCGTGTTTTCGGGTGAGCGGGGGCAGCCATTTGGCGAGATCGAATGAGAGGCACCCAAACTGTCGAGGCGAACGAAGCTTAACGGCTTGAGCCGAGAGGTAACGCGAGTGTGGACTCGATTGTATGTGCCATCGACATGCAGCCCGGGATTTTCGAATCCCCGATTCGACGACTCATACTGCGTACGGTGTAGTTCGTTCCGCTGATTTGCAGACGCGTGTCGCTGGTTGTCGAAACAGAAGCGCGCACTATCGACATCAGAGCACGATGCAACTCTATGGGTTGGCACTCCTGGAGAGCAAGGGAGTTGCGGTTCCGATGTCGCCACCAGATGTGATGCAGCGCACATTCTCCATTGTGTTGCGTGGAAGCTACAGGCATAGGGAGAGCCTGAGTTTTCTCACTCGCCAAGAACTGCCTTAAGACAATGCATTGTAGCTGCTTAGACCTAAGTATCCATGCATACCTTGGAGACCAATAGCCCG
>DATGDQ010000102.1:0-7664 GCA_035310785.1 Gemmatimonadaceae bacterium
AAGATGTCGCGCATCGTGGAGTTGTCGACCTGCGTGTGGCGACGATCGACCTCGGTGCGCGTGGGAAACGTCTCGGTGTTCTGAAGTTCATCCGTCAACAGACCCGCCATGTTCACGAGTCCTTCATACTCGTTCGCATCCGGATTCAGCGCATTGCCATCGAAGGCACGACCGAAGTCGCTGATGGCGCTCGCACGATAGCCCGGCAGGGACGATGGGCCCGACAACGATCCTGGTGGCGTGTTGTCGGGATCGGTCGCCTTCAGAAATTGATCGGTGTTGCACGCAGACACGAAGATCGTGCCCGCGGCTAGCACCATCCAGATCCGACGACCGAAGAGCTTGTCGCGATTGATATGCATTATGGCATCTCGCTCTGGTTATGGTCGTTGGCTACCAATGAATGTCCATCCGCACGGTGTACGTGCGAACGGGAGGCTGACCGAGGAATTCGTCCGTGCTGAAGTTGAGGCCACCGTTCTCGTTGATCTCCGGATCGAGACCCTTGTACTTCGTCCACGTTCCCAGATTGCGTCCCGCGAACGTGAGGCTCACTCCACCAACGCCGAGACGATGCGACAGTTGGTCCGGAGCGGAGAACGTCAACGAAACCTCCCGAATCTTCCAGAAGCTTCCGTCCTCGATGTATCCGGCATCGGTACCCTGCATCGCCGCGATTCCGGCCGCCTGGTCCGCGAGCGATGAGGTCTTCTTCACCGTCGGGTCGATGCTCTGGTTGAGTGCCTGGCAAATCAGCAGCGCCGAGCAGCGGAAGTCTTCCGTCAGGTTCAACAGCTTGTTGCCCGTACGACGGTTCACGAGCGCCGCAACGCGCACGTACTTGAAGAGCGTGATGCCAGATCCGAGCGAAATGTCCCAGCTCGGAAACGGAGAGCCGAGATACACGGAGGTGTCGCCGAGGGTCAGCTCACAATTCGCGCCGGGGCAGTTCTCCGTGGTGATGGCGCCATCGCCGTTGATGTCCTTGAACGTGTACGGCCTCGCCCAGTAGCCGCCGAGCGGATAGCCGTTCTGATGATGCTGGTCGCCGAAGATGATCGGCGGAACGCCGAGCTTCAGCACCTTGTTGTCGTTGTGCGAGGCGCCAATGGTGAAGTCCCACGCCACCGTCTTGCCCTTGAACGGCGTTCCGGTGAGTGACATCTCCACGCCCTTGTTCTGCACGCTGCCGATGTTCTGGAAGAAGAGCTCCTGCACGCCGTTGGAGAGCGGCAGCTGACGCTTGATGAGCGCGTCGTTCGTCTTCTTGTTGTACCAGGTGAAATCGAACGCGAAGATGTCCTTCCACAGATTCGTTTCGAAACCGAGCTCCGTCTCCGACGTGCGCTCGGGCTTCAGATTCGGGTCGCCGAGATTTCCGGGGGTGAATGTCGCCACGTCGGCGCCATCCACGTGGAAGGCCACGGGAGCAAAGAAGGCTACAGCGTCGCGGAAACCGGGCTGCTGACCCGACTGTCCATACGCGGCACGAAGACGGGTCTGCGAGACGAATTTCTGCTTAGGGAAGAAGTCTTCGTTGCCGATCACCCACGAGATGCCACCGCCCGGATACACGATCGTCTTGAAGTTCCGCCCGAACGCGTTGTTCTTGTCGGCCCGCAACGTTCCGCTCAGATAGACCTTGTCGCGCCAGTTGATCTGCTCCTGGCCGAATCCACCGAGAATGATGTCCTTGGTCGTCGATTCACCGACGGCGAACGCCTGCGTGGCGCCGTTGAGTGAACCGGTGCCGGGCGCGAGGACCTTTCCGAACGCGAACGTGCCGTGCACGTAGTTCTGCGTGTACTGTGCACCAACCGTCGTGGATCCGGAGAGTCCCGGGCGAATGCCATAGCTGGCAGTCGCGCTTCCGTTCAGCGTGTAGATGAACGTCTGGAATGGATTCGACGTCCGATTGCCGAGCGAGTCGTCGGCGAAGCGGCTGGTGATTCCGTTGTCGAGATATGTCGGAATCAGCTCCTGGTCGATGCGGTTCGCGAAATCGAGACCCGTAACGATGTTGGCGCTCAGCCACGTCAGCGGCCGCCACGTGCCGGTGGCCGAGCCTGTGTAGCGCTCCGTGTTCTGCTGCGTGTTGATGGCGAAGATGTTCTTCGGCTGCTGGAACTGGTATCCGTGGTTCACCGAATCGTCGAACACGAGCCCGAGAATTCCGGACGGAATGACGCCTCGGACGTTGTTGTCGTTCTGCGGGAGACGCAGACGATTCTGTCCGTACGAGCTGTTCACCGTGAGATCGAACTTTGGTCCAAGGTGCGCGGTCGCGTTGGCGCGCAGCGTCGCGTGCCGAAGCTTGTTGATCGCGTACACGCCCTGATCCTTGTCGAACTGGCCGCTGAGGTAATACGTCATCGCCTCACTGCCGCCGCTCACCGCGAGTCCGTACGTCTGCGTGCTGCCGGTGATGAACGGGCTGTTCGTCTCGAGGGGATTGAACGTCTGGAGGCCCGTGTAGGTGCAGAAGCCGGCCGCCTGGAACTCGGTGATGCAGGGTGCGCCGACGAGCTTCTGGGAGAACACCGTGTCGCCGTCCTCGACATCGACGACGCCGTAGTTGTTCGGGAACTTGATGTAGTTCGATACCGACCCGCCGGCGACGTGTGCGCTCCACTGCGCCTTGCCGTTCGAGCCGCGCTTGGTCGTGATCTGAACGACGCCGTTCGCGGCCGCGGTGCCATAGAGCGAGGACGCCGCCGGGCCCTTGATGACGTTGATCGTCTCGATGTCTTCCGGATTGATGTCGTCGAGCCGTGACGGTACCTGGCCGCCGACGCCGATCGTCGAGGATCCTTCGTTTCCATTGGCGCGCACGCCATCGATGATGATGAGCGGATCGTTGTCCAGCGAGATCGAGTTCGAGCCGCGAATGCGAATGCGCGTGCCGGCGCCGAGCGTGCCGCCGTCCGATTGCGCGACGACTCCCGGCGTGCGCGACGTGAGCAGCTCCGAGAAGCTGTTCACCGGCGCGAGATTGACCGAATCCATCTCGATCGTGCCGATCGACACCGGTTGTTCGCGCTTGGTCTCCGAGGCGCCGGTCGCGCTGACGACGATCTCGTCCAGCTTCGACGGCGTCGAGGCGAGCGCGAAGTCGGCGGTGACCGTTCCGCTCGCAGGAACCGTGACGCTCTGCGTGGCTGCCTTGTAGCCGATGCGCGTCGCGCGCAGCGTGATCGTGCCTGGGGCGACGCCGCGCAGGGTGTACGTGCCCTGCTCCGTCGTCAGAGCTCCGCGCGTGGTTCCCACGATGAACACCTGCGCACTCGGCACAGGGTTATTGGTGGCTTGATCAGTAACCTTTCCGGTAATCGTGCCCTGCTGTGCGAGCGCCGTAGTTGGCAGGAGCCATACTCCAACGGCAAACGCATACTGACGAAATCGTGTACGCATGAGCGGCCTCTTCGTGGCTGGGTGCAGCGCGATGCGTCGCACTCAGCGGCTGGTAGGTGCCGGATCCACTGCGATCCAGCGAGAAGAAGGAACCGGTGCTCGACGTGCGGGTACACCACCTCCCAAGCGGCGCGGTATCGACCGAGTCGGCGTTCGCCAGGGCGACTCGGTGATCGCTGCGCACACGTGCACGATCCGCGGACGGAATTCGTCAGCGTCGTGTTCGCTGCGTCAGTGACCGGTAAACACGCACGTGATGGCGTGCCCGGCAGACCGCGGCAAGCCTCTGAGTGTCAAGAGCGGTCAGAGCGGGGTAAAGAACAATGTATACGAGGTGACGAAACCCACGCCACCCTCCGGTGTATGCGCGCACAATGTCAGAGCTGACGAGCTCATGCGGAAGGAATCCGCACGAGGGTCAGGGGCGTGTGCTCAGCCGCCGACCTGTGAAAGTGCCCGCAATCCGCCGACGCGCATTTGCAGCAGCGCGTGCTCCTTGGGCTTCGCCGCAAGCGCAGCCGCGTACACCGGCGCGAGTGCCTCACCCGCGCGCAGGGCGTCGCGAAAGCTCACTTCCTCTTCGCCATAGAGGCACGTGCGGAGCCGTCCGTCGGCCGTGAGCCGCACGCGGTTGCAGTCGCCGCAATACGTGTGACTCATCGGCGTGATGACGCCGACACTTCCCGGCGCACCATCGAACCGGTAGTACGCCGCGGGCCCGTTGCCGCGCGCCGGTCCCGCATCCTTTCGCAACTCACCGATACTCGACAGCCGCGCCAGAATCTCATCGCTCGGCACCACGTGCTCGAACGTCAGGCTCGCCATCTCGCCCACCGGCATCAACTCGATGAACCGAACGTGCCACGGATGGTCGATCGTGAGCCGTGCGAAGTCCTCGAGCTCATCGTCGTTGATGCCGCGCATCACGACCATGTTGATCTTGACGGGACCCAGCCCCGCGCGCTCCGCCGCCGTCGCCGCATCCAGTGGAGAGAACTTGAGCGAACGCCGAGCAATCTCGCGAATGCGCTCCGGCTTGAGACTGTCGGCGCTCATGTTCACCCGATCGAGTCCCGCGGCCTTGAGCTCTTCCGCCATCTCCGGGAGCTTCACGCCGTTCGTGGAGAGCGCGATATCCTCGATGCCGGGTACCGCGCGCAGCATCGAGATGAGCGTCGCGAGCTGCGGACGTATCGTGGGCTCACCGCCGGTGATGCGCAGTCGGCTCACCCCAAGCGGTGCGAGCTGCCGTACGATCTCGGTGATCTCCTCGTAGCTGAGAATGTCCTCGCGAGGAAGCCACGGCAGCCCCTCGAGCGGCATGCAGTAGGCGCATCGGAAGTTGCAGCGATCCGTCACCGAGATGCGCAGATACTCGATGCGCCGTCCGAACTGGTCGGTCGATCCGCCGCTCACGATCGGTGCTCCGGCGATGCGCCGTACTCCGCGACGCCGCTCGCATTCACCCACTCGCGCGAGCCATCCGTGTAGCCCTCGCGCTTGAAGATCGGCACTCGCCGCTTCACCTCCTCGATCACGAACCGCGACGCCTCGTACGCCGCCGCGCGGTGGGGATGCGCGACCACGATCACGATGCTCGCTTCTCCGAGCGCGAGTAGTCCGAGCCGATGCTCGACCGCGAGATCCGCCGTTCCGAAGTTGCTCGCGCACTCGCTCGCGATCGCCGCGAGCTCACGCTCGGCCATCTCCCCATACGCGCTGTATTCGATTCCCGTCACGGCGCGCCCATCGTTCACCTCGCGCACCCGACCCACGAACACCACGACGGCGCCGTTCGCCGTATCCTGCACCTCAGCGAGCAGCGCGCCGACATCGATCGCGCGGCGAACGATCGCTGTGCGAATGCTCATCCGCCGGCCACCGGAGGGATGATCGCGATCTCGTCGCCGCTCGCGATGCGCTGATCGGCGCGGGCGTACGTGAGATTCACCGCGACGAGTGGCGAATGCGGGAGCGCCGCGCCGCCAGGAAGTGCGCGCAGCTGTGCGACGACTTCGCGAACGGTCGCCCGATCGGGGAGTGCGAGCTCGACGCGGTCGCTGCCCAGTGCTTCGGCGTATGAGGCGAACAGCAAAGCGGTTACGGTCATCCGGTGAATGTTGGGCCGAGGTGAGAACGCGTACAAGGTGAATCTGGCGTACCGTTGCGCGCGATCGTCGTGCCATCGATGAGAAACGCCCCGATCGTATTTCACGAATCGGGGCGTCACCGCTACGCGATATCGGAGATCAGGCCGGCTGGTCCGAGAAGGACGCCTCATCCTCTTCGGCAACGAGCGCGCGCAACTCCTTGGAAGGCTTGAACACAGGGACCGGACGCGCGGAGACTTCGACGGGAGAGCCGGTACGAGGATTTCTCGCCATGCGCGTCTTGCGCTGGCGAATCTTGAAGGTGCCGAAGCCGCGCACTTCGATGTTCTTCTGCTCCTTCAGCGCGTCCTTGATGGCATCCAGAAAGGCATCGACGACGCGTGCGCAGTCCTTTTTCGAGATCATCGGGCCAGCCGTCTTCGAGATCTGGGCCGTGACGTGCTCGACAAGGTCGGCTTTGGTCATTCGTAACCTCGGGTTGGCGATCGCCGAGTGGCCGATCGTGCGACGAAAGTATGACGTTAACCGTTGTGTGTCAAGCGTTTGGCTCATTCGAGGCCCCGCCGGAGCGGACGGCCTTCAGGAACTCGCCGAACAGCGGCCGGGCGTCGTGGGGGCCCGGAGCGGCCTCCGGGTGGTACTGGACCGCGAAGATCGGAAGCTCCCGATGCATGAGCCCCTCCACGGTTCCGTCGTTCAGGTTCACATGCGTCACCCGCAGCGCCGGGGCGCCCGGGATTCCCTTGTCGTCCCCCACCACAGCGAATCCGTGATTCTGGGACGTGATGAGCACCCGATCGGTATCGAGCTCGCGTACCGGGTGATTTCCACCGCGGTGGCCGTACGGCATCTTCGATGTGCCAGCGCCAAAAGTGAGCCCGAGCAGTTGGTGTCCGAGGCAGATCCCGAGAATGGGCACCTGTTTGTCCGCCAGAGTCCGGATGATCCCTGGCGCGTATTGCACGGCGGCGGGATCCCCGGGCCCGTTGGCCAGAAACACCCCGTCAGGAGACTCTTCCAGCACGGCCTCTGCGGGCGTATCGGCCGGCACGACGGTGACTCTGCAGTCGTTCTCCACGAAGAGGCGCAGAATGTTTCGCTTGATTCCGTAGTCGTACGCCACGATGTGAGAGCGCGCGGCGAGATCTCCCCAGGTGTACCGCTCGTGCGTGGAGGCGCGCGACGCCAGGTCGAGCCCTTCCATCGACGGACATGCCTCGAGCGCGGCCTTCGTGGCCGCCGAGGGCGCGTCACCGTTGCCGATCACGCCGCGCATCACACCCGCTGACCTGAGATGCCGCGTGAGGCGACGTGTGTCAACTTCCTCCAGGATGGGAACTTCCGCATCCCGTAGCCAGCTCCGAAGATCGCCGCTCGCACGCCAGTTGGAGGGATGGTTCGTGAGCTCCCGAACGACGACCCCCGCAACCTGCGGCTTCCCCGACTCCGGGTCGTCGGCGTTCACCCCGTAGTTCCCGATCATCGGCGTCGTCATCACGACGATCTGATCTCCGTACGAGGGGTCGGTGAACACTTCCTGGTAGCCGGTCATGTTCGTGGTGAACACGACCTCTGCGACGCGCTCGAGGTCGTGATCCCGACGTAGCCCGCGAAAAAGGGTTCCATCCTCGAGGAGGAGGAACCCGGCTCTCGTGCTTGCAGGCATCACAGCGCTATTTCGGCGGAGTCTTCGCCGGTGGTGCCGCGGGTGGTGCGGCGGGCGCCGTCTTGGGCGCCGGCGTGAGCGGCGTCAGCGGCACCGCAGACGGCGCGTTGGAGGGCGCAGGCGCGGCCGGCGCAGCCGCGCCCTGACGCGAGAGCGGATCGAGCACGGACGTTGGCGCGGACGCACGCGTTCCCATGATCTGCAGAATGAACGCGAGTGCGAGGAAGATGCCGGCACCCCACCACGTCGTGCGCGTGAGCAGATTCGCAGCCTGCCGTGTGCCGACGAACGAATCCGGGGACGAGGAGGCACCGCCGAAATTCGCCGAAAGCCCACTGCCCTTTCCCGACTGCAGCAGGACGGCCGCGATGAGAACGAGACTGTTGATGACGAGCAGAACCAGCAGAAAGGTGTACATCGCGCCGGGAGAGAGTGGGGAGAGCTAAGTCTTCAAGTTTACGTCAGTTACGAAATTC
>DATGDQ010000103.1:0-1727 GCA_035310785.1 Gemmatimonadaceae bacterium
GCAGACGATCGTACCCTCCTGATAGGCCGCGAGCGCGACGGGGACCGGACTCATCTTCGCTTCATAGTAGAAGCACGACGCATGCCACCCGATAAACGCATGAATCCGGCGCTCATCCACTCTTTTTTCGCGGAAAAGTTCGGGACAAGACCACCTCACATCGCGTCGGCGCCCGCGCGCGTGAACCTCATTGGCGAGCACACGGACTACAACGGTGGCCAGGTGCTCCCGATCGGCATCGATCACCGCACGTACGTCGCCGTGCGCGCGCGCGAGGAGCGCCAAGTCTCCCGCGTCGTGAGCCGCACGCACGAGCGCGCAGGAGCCTTCGATGCGCGCGAGCCGGCACGCAGTGGAGAGTGGTGGGACTATGTGGCCGGCGTCGTCCGCGAGCTGTCGAACGTCGGCGTACGCGTGCCGCAGGTGGACATCGCCGTGACGAGCGAGGTTCCCGCCGGTGCAGGGTTGAGCTCATCCGCCGCCATCGAAGTCGCGGCCACACTCGCGATCAGCAGCCTGCTCGGCCTCGGACTGTCGGAGAGAGAGGCAGCCGACATCGCGTGGCGCGCGGAGACGGGATTCGTCGGCGTGCCGTGCGGAATCATGGATCAATTCGCATCCGCGCTCGCGCGCGCGGGCTCGGCACTGCACGTGTGGTGCGACACCCAACGCACGGAGCACGTGCGCTGTGATGAGCACGTGCTCATCTTCGATACCGGCGTTTCACGTGGACTGCGGCAATCCGCCTTCGCCACCCGGCGCGACGAGTGCGCGCGCGCGCTCGCCGCTATTCGGCGCGTCCGGCCCGATGTAACGCAGCTCGCGGACGCGACGATGGCCGACGTCGAAGCAGGTGCGCTCGATCACACACTGCGCAAGCGCGCGACGCACGTCGTGCAGGAGAACGCTCGGGTGAAGCAGGCCGTGACGGCACTCGACGAAGACGGCATCATCCCCGGCGGGCTGCTGCTGGCGTCACACGCCTCGGCGCGCGATCTGTACGAGTGCTCCGCTCCGGAGCTCGACTGGTTCGTGGAGCACGTGCTCGAGTATCCGGGAATCCGCGGCGCGCGCCTCACGGGCGCAGGTTGGGGCGGCTGCGCCATCGCGACCGGCGGCCCGCAGGCCCTGTCTGCGGCGACGGGGCCGATGGAGGCCTCTTATGCGCGAAAGTTCCCACACGTCGCCCGAAGCTGGATAGTGCGCCCGGCCGACGGAGCACGAATCGAGAGCTAACCCTCATTTCGCCACACGGGAACGGGTCCGAGGGGTATCATCACGTCCGCTGTTATTCTCCACCGCTTTGCTCGTCTTACGGCAACCCCCACAATGCCGATGGACTCTGGATTCTTCTTCGCGACCGGAATCGAGAACAGCTACCCGACGCTGTCGACCGGCCGCCGCATCGATCAGATGGACAAGTGCGGGCACTACGCGCGTTGGGAAGAGGATTTCGGGCTCCTCTCGTCCATCGGAGTCAACGCGCTTCGCTTCGGCCCAGCGTACTACCTCACGCATCCCGCACCGGATCGATTCGACTGGTCCAGCGCCGACGCGCCGATGGAGCGACTCCGTGCGCTCGGCGTCACCGTAATCGCCGATCTCTGCCACTTTGGTGTACCCGACTGGCTCGGTGGCTTCCAGGACGTTGCCTTTCCGATTCACTTCGGGAGCTATGCGCGCGAGTTCGCTCTGCGTTACCCGTGGGTGCGTCACTTCACCCCCGT
>DATGDQ010000104.1:0-6851 GCA_035310785.1 Gemmatimonadaceae bacterium
CATCCAGGCCTTCGCTTCACGCACACGAAAGGACTCGTCGCCACCGGCACCTTCACTCCTGCGGCGAGCGCGAAAACGATCAGTCGCGCCGCGCATCTGCAAAACGCCCCCGTGCCGATAACCGTACGCTTTTCCGACGGATCCGGAATACCGACGATCCCGGACAACAATCCGAACGCCTCGCCGCACGGCATGGCGATTCGCTTCGCGCTCCCCGGCGGCGCGTACACCGACATCGTCGCGAACTCGCACAACGGGTTCTTCATAGGGAATGGGAACGACTTTCTGGCGTTCCTCACGGCCATCGCCGGCACGAACGAGAAGAGCCCCCATCCAACGCCGATCGAGGCATTTCTCGGAACGCATCCCGCGGCGCTCAAGGTGATCATGGACTCCAAGCCCGCCGCGAAGAGCTTCGAGAACCTCGACTTCTATGGCAACAACGCGTTCATCTTCGTCGATGCCGCGGGAAACAAGCGGGCCGGCAGATATCAGATCATTCCCGCTGCCGGTGTCGTGAAGCTCGACTCCGCCACCGCCGCGAAGAAGAAGCCGAATTACATGTTCGACGATCTCCGAGCCGCCGTTGCAAAGGGTCCGGTGAAGTACACGCTGTATGCGCAGCTCGCGAATCCCGGCGATCAGACGAACGACGGATCCGTCGTGTGGCCGAGCGACCGCAAGCGCGTGAAGCTCGGAACCATCAGCGTGACGAGCATCGCACCGAACAATGAAGAGCTGCAGAAGTCACTCGCGTTCAGCCCGATCATCCTGACGAACGGAATCACCTTGTCCGATGATCCCCTGCCGCTGCTTCGCAACGCCGTGTACGCGCTGTCGGTGGCGCACCGCCGCTAGTTCGGCGCCTTAGACGGGACCACCCGTAGGCCCGAAGCGCTCGGTCCGAATCGATGTGGGTTCATGACCGAGCGCGACGAGCGCCTCGGCCGCCGTCTCGACAAACGGTGTGATGCCGCACACGTAGACACGCGGGCGGGCGGATGCCGGCCACGCAACCTCGGCGAGCATCTCGCGGTCGATGCGTCTCGTGTAACCAGTCCAATTCGGCGGGGGCTCGCGCGTGAGCGTGTGCACGACCTCGAGCGAATCATCCGCTCCCGCCAGCCGCGCGAGCTCGTCCCGATAGATGAGCTCCCGCCAGCTGCGCGATGAGTAGAGCAGACGGGCGGGTATCGCGCGTCGTACGTCTTCCGGTGCACGAGCGCGGTGGAGGAGCATGGACATGAGTGGAACGATTCCGGATCCGCCCCCCACGAGCAGGAGCGGCCCGCCGTCGCTCACGCTCCACACGAAGTAGCCGCCGATCGGACCTCGCAGCTCGAGCGAATCTCCTTCGCGCAGCACGTCCACCAGATAGGACGAGACCTCGCCGTCATCGAGCCGCTCGATCGTCAGGGACACCTGGGCGTCTTCCGGTGGGGACGCGATGGAGTAGCTGCGCTCCGTCTGATAGCCATCTTCCGCCGTAAGTCGCACGTCGACGTGTTGCCCCGCCCGATGGCCCGGCCACCCCGGAACATCCAGCACAAGAGTGCGCACGCGCGCGGTCTCGGCGATGATCCTCGCGACGGTTCCGATTCGCCACGCGATCGGGCGCTCGTTGACGCCGAGCGCACTCGAACCTGCCGGTTCGCTCACCTGCGATGTGCGCGCGCGACGGCCGTCACGCGTCGCCCGTGTAGCGCTGCTCCTTCCACGGATCCCCACGCATGTGGTAGCCGAGCCCTTCCCAGAATCCCGGCTCGTCCTGGTCGCGAAGGCGAATTTCCCGGACCCACTTCGCGCTCTTCCAGAAATACAGGTGCGGCACCAGGAGTCGTGCGGGGCCGCCGTGCTCCGGATGCAGGGGCTTGTCGTCGTAGCCGACCGCGATCCACGCCTTGCCGCCGGTGACATCCGCGAGCGGAAGATTCGTGGTGTAACCGCCGTCGCACACTGCCATGATGTATGGCGCGGGGGCGATGCCCCTCTCCGCACCCGCCGCGATGATCGCGTCGATGGAAACGCCGGTCCACACCGTATCGAATTTCGACCACTTGGTGACGCAGTGGATGTCGCGCGTGATCGTCTCGTGCGGCAGCGCCGCGAACTCCTCCCAGCTCCACGCGACCGGTGGCGTACCGCGCGCGCTCAGGGTGAAGCTCCATTTCGCGAGCGGAGTGTGCGGCGTCGGGCCGGCCGAGAGGACGGGGAAGTCGCGCGTCTCGTACTGCCCGGGCGGAAGCCGCGCCGCGACACCGGCATCGGGGCGACGGCCGCGGAAGCCGCGAGAGATCGGGGATGTCATGGTGATGCTCCGTTCGCAATGTGTACTGGCGCGCGCAAACCGTTCTCGCGACTGGAGCCGACCGCCGCCACGGCATTGATGTCGGCGGAGCTCAGGATGGTCTTCGAATATCCTTCGGCAGCAACCTCGATCATGGCGCGCCCGACGTTCACGGTCGTCGTGACGAATCGCGGCACGACTGCCCGGATTACAGGGTAGAGCCATCCTCCGAGATCGTAGAGCGCCTGATACAGGCGGGTCTTCGAGCGCACGCCGCGCATCGGTTGAATGTATCCGGGCCTGAACATGTACGCCGCCTTGAAAGGCATTGCCAGGAGCTCGTTCTCCGTTCTTCCCTTGACGCGCGCCCACATGCTGCGGCCCCGTTCAGTGCCGTCCGTGCCTTCGCCGGAAACGTAAATGAAGGTGAGCCGAGAGCTCACGGCGAGCAGCGCCTGTGCTGCGGCGATCGTCACGTCGTGCGTGAGCCGCGTGTAGTCGCTTTCGCTCATGCCTGCCGAGGAGACGCCCAGGCAGAAGAAGCATGCATCGAGGTTCGCGAGCTCGGCGGAGATCGAGGTGAAGTCGAGGAAATCGGCGTGAATGATCTCGCTGAGCTTGGGATGCGCACGTCCGCTCGCGCTGCGGCCGACGGCGAGTACCGAGCTCACTCGCGGCGAGTCGAGACACTCGAGCAGCACGCCCGAGCCGACCATGCCGGTTGCGCCGAAGAGGACGACCTTCACTTCGCAATCTTCGAGGCGAGGGGGCGCTGCGTCACGCGATCGCGCCCGCTCCGTGGTTTCGGCTCTCGGTGGCGTGCGCACCGTCACCCTGTTCCGAGCGCACGAGCTGCTCGAGGATGCTTACGGCTTCGTCGATCGTCGTGCGCCCCGTGTTGATCTGCACGTCGTAGAGGAGCGGATCGTTGACGTCACGATGGAAGTAGCGCTGCACGTAGCGGCGGCGCACCTCGTCCATGTTTCGCGCTCGCGCGGCCGCGTTCGTGCCATCCCAGCCGAAGCGCGCGCGAAGCCGCTCGACGCGCACCGCCATCGGCGCGATGAGGCGCACGTGGAGCGCATCGGCTCGATCGGCGAACATGCATTGCGTTCCGAAACCCACGACGATGAGCGGCAGCGACCGCGCCGCTTCCGTGATCGACTCGAGCGCCGCCTCGGCGATCGCATCGATGCGAAGCAGATGCATGGTGTCGATGCCGGGAGCTTCGGGGGGCGACACGAGCAGCGCGGCGGACAGTCGCGCGAGCAGCGTAGGCGCGTGCTCGCGAAGCCGCTCTACCGTGGATGTATCGAGATTCAGGCGCTGCGCGCAGCGACAGGTGACCTCGTCATCGAGCACGGGCCAGCCCAGTCTCTCTCCCAGCCTGCGCGCGAGCTCGCTGCCTCCGGCCCCAAACTGCCGCGAGACGGTGATCAGCTCTATCCGTGCGCTCTGCATCCTGCGATCCCTCCGCGTTCCGCCGTTCTGCGTTCGGGAGCTATGAGCCAAGCATAACGCACGCCGCCGTGACGGCGGAAGGCTCGGGAGGGGAGGTTCACGCGAAAGGGTGCACGAATAGGAGGGTCACGGGACTCCGTCAGTGGCGCGGGGGACCACCATTGAGCTTGCCATGGGGATTGCCATGTTTGTGGCGCTTCGCATCGGCCGCGAGTCGATTCTTGTCGCTGTTCTTGTCTGCCTGGTCGTGCTGCACGCGATTTTCGGCGAGCCTGTGCTTGCCCGTATTGAGCTCGCCGTTGATCTCCTTCTCGTGGACATCGGCGATCTCGGAGTCGGGAACTTCGCGCGGGCCGGCGGCACTGCCGTCCTTCTGTGTATGGAGTTTCATCTGCTGCATGATGGCGGATCGAGTCTTGGGGCCGTGGAGCGAGGTGGGTGAGGACGGATGACTGTTCTTGCTGCGGCTCATGGGCAATCCCCTGAAGAGGCGAATTCTGCGGTTGCAAAAAGCGTACGTTCCTGCGGCACTAGTGCATCGGGGTCGCCGCACTCGACGGAAGCTCCGCGGTCACCTGGCGCTCGGGGACGCGCAGCGCATCGATCTTGCCCAGCACGCCATCGAGCTTCTTGCGGCGCGTAGTCGACAGCGTGGTGAACGCCTCCTGCAGCCTGTCGATGCTCTCCTCGATCCCGTCGAATGCCTCCGTGAACTTCTGCCATTCCTTGTTGAACTCACCGTGCAGCTCGAGCATCTCCGAGGTCGTCTGCGCGAACTTGAAATTGTCCATCGCCTGTCGCACCACCACGAGCACGGCGTACAGTGTGAACGGCGAGCAGATCACCACTCCGTTCCTGAGCGCACCATCGATCGCCGTCGCATCACATTCATTGAGGAAGCCGAGCACGCGCTCGTTGGGCACGAAGAGGATCGCGTAGTCAACCGTCCCCTCGGTTGCATCGATATAGCCGCGCTCGTGCACCTGCCTGATCGTCTTCTGCACATCGCGCTTGAACTGGTCGGCGCACGCCTTGCGTTCGGCGTCGCTCGCACACTCGAACGACTTGAGGTAGTTGTCGAGCGGAAACTTGACGTCCATGTTGAGCAGGAGCCCATTCGGCAGATTGAAGGTGAAGTCGGGGCGGCAGCCGGAGGCCATCGGTACCTGCTTGCCGTAGTTGATCCCCTCCACGAGTCCCGCCGCTCGCAACACATCCTCCGCGAGGCGCTCGCCCCATTGGCCGCGAGCCGTTGGGTTCGAGAGTATACCGCGCAGTTGATCGGCTGCATCGCTCAGCTTCGTCGTGGCTGCCGATGCATCGACGAGCTGCTTCGAGAGCTCGCCGTATTTCTCGGCGCGCGCGGTCTCGAGCTCGCGCACGAGCGCACCGATCTTCTCGAGCTTCGTGTTCATGGACTCGAGCGACTGATCGATGAGTGCCTTCTTCGACTCGAGGGCGCTCTGATTGTCGGAGGTGTACTGCGAGAGCGAGCTGCGTGCGGCCTCATGGAGCTGCCTCACGCCACCGGTGATGAGGTCCGAGGTGAGCGCCTTCACGGAGTCGCGCATGTTGCTCGTCAGGAGCTCGATCTCCTTCGTCTTCGCGGACTCCGCCTGTCGCACGAGCTCCTGGGCGAGCGAGGCCGTATCGCGATCCCTGAGCCGAGCGACGAGCCAGAAGATCATTGAGCCGACGATCACGCCCGCGGCGAAGACGAACAGTTGCTCCATGCGCGATATCCCGAGTCGATGTGGGAAGATTGCTCGAACGGGGGTCCCGGACCCAAGTTAGTCAGCGCACCTGAGCCCAACTACGCCGCCAAACCGTGCGGCCGGCGACGATCGTTCGCAATACGCGAAGCGATCGGAGCGAGTCCGGCGGTGTGGCGTACGGATCACCCGAGAGCACCGTGAAGTCCGCCGCACGGCCGACGGTGATCGCGCCGAGCTCGGTCTCCTGAAAGGCGGCGTAGGCGGGGCCTGCGATCATGCTGCGGAGCGCGACATCGACGCTCACACGCTGATCCGGCAGCCACCCGGCTCGCGGCGTACCGTCAGCACCGCGGCGCGTCACCATCGAGAAGAGCGTCGCGATGGGGTCGCCCGTGTCGGAGGCGGGGTAGTCGGTGCCGCTCGCGATCCGCGCGCCGCTCGTCACGAAGTCGCGCGTGCGCTCCACCCAATGCACGCGTGCCCTCCCCACCCGTGCCTCGGCGAATCTGCTGTACTCGCCCACGAACACCGGCTGGATCGAGGCGATGACGCCGAGTGCGGTGAAACGCGGCAACAGATCATCGGGCACGAGTGACGCGTGCTCATCGCGGAAACGCAGGCGTCGTGCGGCGGCACCGGCGCGCGCGAACGCGTTCAGCAGCCGCCGATTCGCCTCATCGCCGATCGCGTGCACGTTCACCTGAAAGTCACGCGCGGCGCAGAGCGCAATGATCGAATCGAGCCGCGCATCGCTCACGAGCGACAGGCCGCGCGTGCCCGGTTCATCGGAGTACGGGGTGGACAGCTGTGCGCCGCGGGAGCCGAGCGCACCATCGAGAACGACCTTGACGCTGCGAATCGTGAGGAGATCGGCGCGGTGTCCGATTCGCGTGCCGGCCGCGAGCGTCTGCGTGAGCGTGGAGTCCTGCGCACCGGCCATCACGTACAGGCGAGCGGTGAGCGCACCGCGTCGCGCGAGGGACTTCCATGCGCGGATCACCTGAAGCTCGGCCCACGCGTCGTGAACGCTCGTCAGTCCCCAGGCGGCGTACTGCGCGAGTGCCCGGCGGAGCTGACGCTCGATGGTCTCGTCGCTCGCCGCCGGAATCGCGCGTGTGATGAGCGACATCGCGGAGTCGAGAAAAATGCCGGTCGGCGCTCCGCTCGCATCGCGCATGATTCGTCCGCCGGACGGATCGGCGCGCCCCCGCTCGATGTGCGCGAGCGCGAGCGCCCGCTCGTTCACCCAGATCGCGTGACCGTCGATGCGATCGAGCAGCACGGGGTGGCCCGCGGACACGCGCTCGAGCTCCGCCGCGGTCGGAAAGATGGGCGGCGACCAGAAGGCCTGATCCCATCCGGTGCCGCGAATCCAGGCGCCCGCGGGT
>DATGDQ010000105.1:0-2203 GCA_035310785.1 Gemmatimonadaceae bacterium
GAGGTTAACTTTCCTCGTACAAGAAGAGGGTACGACGCATTTCTGCGTTCTCAGGCGCTCGCGCAGTCTGCCCCCTAGAGCGGGGCGGGGAAACTAGAGCACCACAGGTCGCTGTACCGCACCGCACCCCGCTCGAGTTCACTCGGGGATGGAGCGGCAAGCGCGGCACGAACGTGCCTCGCGATACATGCAGCGCGCCGGCCC
This sequence comes from Gemmatimonadaceae bacterium, assembly GCA_035310785.1. Taxonomy (GTDB): domain Bacteria; phylum Gemmatimonadota; class Gemmatimonadetes; order Gemmatimonadales; family Gemmatimonadaceae; genus FEN-1250. The sequence continues at coordinate 205 of DATGDQ010000105.1, forward strand.
CCTCGCACACGCGATGGGCTTGCGGCCCCGGCGCCGAGCTCGAGTGCATTTTGAAAGACAACATAGAAACACAGGAAGCGGACGTCGCGGCGAGCTTCGCCGAGCTGATGCTCGCTCCGGAGCTGCTCCGCGCCGTAGAGGCTGCGGGCTACACCACCCCCACCCCCATTCAGTCGCGCGCCATTCCGCTCATTCTTCGCGGACGCGACATCATCGGTCTCGCGCAGACCGGCACCGGCAAAACCGCTGCATTCACCCTTCCGATCGTTCACCGCCTGATCGGTGGTCCACGCCGCGTTCGCGCCCTCATTCTCACGCCAACCCGTGAGCTCGCCGTGCAGGTGAAGGAGAGCTTCGCCAAGTACGCGGAACATAGTGGTCTCGTGATCGCGGACATCTATGGTGGAGTTCCGCTCGGGCCACAGGAGCAGGCGCTGCGGGGCGGCGTCGACGTGATCGTTGCCACGCCCGGACGCTTGCTCGACCACATGGAGCGGCAGAACGTCGCATTCGACGACCTCGAGGTGCTGGTGCTCGATGAGGCCGATCGCATGCTCGACATGGGCTTCGCGCCGCAACTCAACCGGATCGTCGCAGACATCCCGAAGTACCGGCAGACGCTACTCTTCAGCGCTACCATGCCACCCGAGGTCGAAGCGCTCGCGCGCAAGTATCTGCGGAAGCCCCTCGTCGTCCAGGTCGGGATGCGCACCCAGGCGGCCAGCACCGTGACACATGCGGTGTATCCGGTGCCGCGTGACAGGAAGAGCGCGCTGCTCGTGGAGCTCCTTCGCAAGTCCGAGCTCGACTCCGTGCTCGTGTTCACACGGACCAAGCACGGCGCGGACAGGATCGTGCACAATCTCGATCGCGAGGGGATCGCTGCGCTCGCGATGCACTCGGAGAAGTCGCAAGGGCAGCGCACGGATGCGCTCGATCAGTTCAAGAAAGGGACGATCCGCGTGCTCGTCGCCACCGACATTGCGCAGCGTGGCCTCGACATCGCCGGAATTTCCCACGTGATCAATTACGATGTTCCCGCGCAGGCCGAAGACTACGTGCATCGAATTGGACGCACGGGGCGCGCAGCGGCGACGGGTGATGCCTTCACCTTCATGGCCGCCGATGAAATCTCGATGGTGCGCCTCATCGAGCGCACGCTCGGTCAGCCGATTCCACGCATCTCGGTGCCCGGATACGATTTCGGCACCGTTGCCGCCGAGAGCTCTTCGGCGATGACGGCCTCCGTCGCGTAGGAGCTACCATCGGGCGCGCCCGAGTCGCGCGACGTACACCGTTTCGGCAACCGAGCCGCGACTCAGCACGATGGTGGAATTTGTCGCGCCGTATCCCCGCCCGCTCGCACCGTACGTGACCGTGTCTCGCGATGACGCGAACGCGACGCCGAGCTCGGCCCGGAGCGGGCGGACGAGTAGCGTGTCCGCACCCGCGAGAATGCGAAGAAGTCCCGCGGTGCTGTCCATTGCCACCGATACTCGCTCCGCACGCGACTGCGCCGAGCCGCGTGCGGCGCTGAGCGCGGAGACGAGCTGCCGTCGCGCATTGCGAACTGCGGAGCGATCGAGCGCCACCAGCGTTCGAGGGCCGATGAGCGTCAGCAGGATCGTCATGATCGCGAGGACGACGAGCTGTTCGAGCAGCGTGTATCCCGTTCGCATAGATTCCCATCGCGAAGTGAGCGCGATATATACGAGTCGGCAGCGAAGGGGCTGCACCGTTTCATCCTTTCACCGAGCATTCTCTCTCCTTCCCTGATGCGCATCGCAATATCCACCGGCGGCGGCGACGCTCCGGGACTCAATGCAGTCATTCGCGCCGCCGTCCTCTCCGCCCTCGACCGCGGCTGGGACGTGCTCGGCATCAAGCGCGGCTACGCCGGTCTCCTCGGCGAAGACGAGGTCATTGCGCTCAATCGCGAGACCGTGAGCGGCATCGGGCACCTCGGGGGCACGATCCTGCGCACCACCAATCGCGGCAA
>DATGDQ010000106.1:0-1663 GCA_035310785.1 Gemmatimonadaceae bacterium
GCCACAGCTCATTCAGGCGATCGACAAGAAGCTGTCGGCCTTTCCGGGCATCACGTTCAACTACACGCAGCCGGCGGAAGACGCGGTGAACGAGGCGGAGACTGGGCTCAAGAGCTCACTCGACGTGAAGGTGTTCGGCGAGGATCTGGCGACGCTAGAGTCGAAGGGACGCGAGGTGAAGAAGGTCCTGGACTCCATTCGCGGCATCAATCAGGTGACGCTCGTGCAGGAGCTCGGTCAGCCGAGCCTGACGGTGAAGATCGATCGAGCAAAGATTGCGCGGTACGGCGTGAACGTCGCGGATGTGAACGCGCTGATCGAGGCGGCGGTAGGAGGAAATGCGGCGACGACGGTTGCGCAGGGTGAGCGTACGTTCGATCTCGTCGTGCGCCTCGAGCCGCAGTATCGCGAGACGCCGGATGCGATCGGCAACATCCGTGTCTCGACGCCGGACGGGCAGCAGTTGCCGTTGCGCGAGCTTGCGGACATTCAGCTCGCGAACGGCGCGTCGTTCATCTACCGACAGGACAATGCGCGCTTCATCGGCGTGCAATACTCGGTGAACGGGCGAGATCTTGCCGGCGCCGTGAAGGACGCGCAGGAGCAGGTGGCGAAGAGGGTCCACCTGCCGCCGGGCTATCGACTGCGGTGGGGCGGCGAGTACGAGGACTACTCTGCCTCACGCGGGCAGCTGCAGGTGGTGCTGCCGATCACGCTCGTGCTGATCTTTCTCATCCTCTTCGCTCTGTACAGCAACTTCAAGTTCCCGGGCATCACCGTGCTGGGGGTGGTGCTCTCGGCGCCTATCGGCGGCATTCTCGCGCTCGAGCTCACGGGAACACCGTTCTCGGTGAGCTCCGGGATCGGGTTCCTCGCGCTCTTCGGCGTGAGCGTGCAGACGGCCGTGGTTTACATCTCGTACGTGAACGAGCTGCGCATCGATGGACAGGAGATCGGAACGGCTGTAAGAGAGGCGGCGCTGCTGAGGCTGCGCCCGATCATGATGACGGCGCTGGTAGCGGCGTTCGGCCTGCTGCCCGCGGCGCTCTCGACTGGCGTCGGCTCGGACTCTCAGCGGCCGTTCGCGATCGTGATCGTCGGCGGACTCTTCTCGCGACTCCTGATCTCGGTGTTCCTGATGCCGGCGCTGTACGAAGTGGTCGCGAAGCCGGGAGACCGGCTGGAGGTGTAACGCGAGGCGCAGAGCTCGCGATCAGCGGCTCGATTAAAAGGTGCGCCGCTTCATTTCCTTGAAGATCTCCGTCGCGTCTTCGGACGCTTCGGGGCGCTCGCCACGAATGGCGTCGAGCGCCTTATCGTAGGTGGGACGATTCGGCATTCTCTTGGCCGCGGCCTTTGCCTGCGTCTTTCGAAGCAGTGCCTGCATCTCCTTCTCGTTCATCGGGCCTCCGGAGTGGGTTGGGTGCCGTGAGGGCGCGAAAACTTCGCAACGACTGAAAGATAGCCATTCCGATGACGGTTGCAGGGCACCCAGGGTTTCAAGATGCTGGCTCCCGAACGCAAACCATCTCGGGGCAGCCGATGTCCAATCGCTGATACGAGACGGAGATCATGCGAATTCGACCCCAACGCATCGCTCACGCACTGCTCGGAATCGCCTCGGGCGTGCTCTTCCCGTTGACGTCGCCGGCCGCTGCGCAGT